>NZ_PIZD01000038.1:0-68663 GCF_010365615.1 Actinomyces sp. 565 | reverse complement strand
CCATCACCAACATCACCGCCACCGCCCTAGTCATACTCAACCTGAACAACAACCTCCCCTGATGAGAAAGGCTCACTCTATAGAGTGAGGTTCTCACTCTAGAAAAAGAGACTCTCACTATAGAAAGTGAGGCTCTCACTGACGTGCACTGAGGTCGTGACTGACGAGGAACTTCAGGAACACGTCGTCGCACAGGGCCTGGAACGGGGAAGCTATAAGCGAGTCGGCGACGCGGACAAGCGCCTGACCACGTACGAGGTACACCTCCTGAGGACTCGGAACGTCAACGATCATGCCGATCGCCAGCCTGTTGGCGGGCGGACCTTCGCAGATCTCGATCCGGACCTGGTGAGCCGCACGGTGGAAAGGGTGCGGGTAAGCGGCTCGCGTGCACTCACAGGGCTCGCCCCGGATGATCACGTATCCGCACTGCAGAGGCTTAACGCTCTTACGGTCGACGGCACTCCCACCCTGGCCGGCTATCTGGCTCTCGGTAATTACCCACAACAGGAGTATCCCCAGCTGACCATCGATGTAACCGTTCATCCTGGTACCACCAACTCTCAGGACCCCACCGTCAGATTCCTAGACCGCCGTAACTGTGATGGTCCACTGCCGCAGGCAATTGACGATGCCGTACACACCGTCATGCGCAACCTACGCACGCGTCGAATCGTTGAAGGTACCCGTGGCACCGACATTCCCGAGATTCCGGAGGACGTCCTGCGGGAGGCAATTGCCAACGCGGTCATGCACCGCGACTACTCCCACTTCGTTACAGGGCAGCAGGTTGCTGTCAATGTGTATGCCGATCGCGTCGAGGTCATCAACCCTGGCGGCTTCTGGGGTGATCGCACCAAAGATAACGTCACCGATGGACACTCTGCGTCACGTTCTCGCGAGTCTTGTCGCCGACGGTCTCCTGGTGGGTATGAATGACGGCCCCTATGCGCTCGCCGATCAGACAAGGAGCGTTGAGGCGACGAGAGCTGAGTGGGAGATCCTTGCCGTCCTGAGTGCGGACGAAGCTCTTTCCATTCGGGATGCAGCAAAGGCTACTGGCAAGACGCTAACTGCGCTTCGGCCGGTGTTGCGGGAACTTGTCGAGCGTGGCTTGGTGGTCGCGACGGCGCCGCCTACGAGCCGCCGCCGTAAGTACCTGCTCGCAGGCATGTGACAGTCGCCCAAAGTGTGAGCTGGCCGGCGGGGCCGGGTTGTCTCTCCCGGTCCTGCCGGCCCGTGGCGTCGAGGGGAGCCTCCCCGGGGTTCCCACATCCCGGGGGCTCGCGCCTCCTTCGCCGGAGCGGAATGGCGCGGGCTCCCATGTACCCGGCCTGTCCTCGGTGGTGGGTCGGTCATCGGGCTCCCCAACCCTCGCGACCCGCACCGTCCGGCGGCAGGACTCATATAACCCGCCCCGCCTGGACGATCACCCCCACCAGACCTTGGAAATCGCGGGGAAGTTGTGTCCGCCCGGGCCGCCCCCGGTGTATGCCCCGTGGGCCGCGCCGGTGCAGGACCCGTCGGCCTCCTCGGCGCTGGGCGGGTGTACTGCGAACATTTGCCCTCTGCTACGACGTTTTGCACCCTGGTGTATGGCAAATACCTGCACACCAGGGTGCAAAAGTTCGTAGCAGGCGCTAGGCCTGTCCGCCCGCCGCCTGGCGCCACCTCCCGCCGCCCGCCGCCACCTCCCGCCGCCCGGCGCGCGGGCAGCGCTCCCCATGGCCCGGCCGTGCCGGTACCGTTACTGTTCTGCAAGAATGCTCCGGAGGTGCACGTGTCCGACCTGATCATCCGCTGGGGTGGCCTGCGCGCCGTTGCCGCCCTCACCGTCAAGTCTCTGCTCATCGTCGTGCTCGGCGTATTCGTGCCGCTGTACGTATTGGACCCTTTCGGCGCCACGTACGCCCCGGCGGTCGAGATCCACGATGAGGCCGACGTGCTCAACGATGACGCGCTCCGCCCCGCCCTGGAGGGCGTCGGCTTCCGCCGCGACATCCGCCTGGCCGTCTTCACCACCAACGACGTCGACCGCTACGCCGAGTCAGACACCGTCTTCAACGACGCCGTCCTCGACTACGCCCTAGAGCACGAGCCGTCGTGGATCTCCACCGCAGACCCCGACGTCTGGGCCGACGGGCTCGTAATCCTCGCCGTCTCGCCGCGGGGCCGCTGGGTCGGTTGTTACTTCGGCGAGGACGTCAAGGTCGACCTGCGCACTCAGCAGAATATCCAGGACGCCGCGAAGGGCTCCTTCCGCATGGCGCGCTGGGAAGCAGGCCTGGAGGCCATGGCACAGCGCACCGCCGACTCGCTCGGCAGGCCGATCGCGTCCACGGAGATGGCGTTGTACGTCGCGTTCATGAGCCTGGCCGCCGCCCTTACGCTGTTGGCGTGGATGTTCTGGTCCCGCCATGAGGCGCGCGACGCCTACAGGCAGGCCCGCCGCCACTTCACGCGGATCACCACCGACTATGACGCCACCCAGATCCGCGCCGGCACCATCCCCGCTGACGACGCCCACGGCGCTCAGGTGCGGGCCCGCTTTGCCTGGTTCGAGGAGCGCTATGCGGGGCTAGTGCGCATGTTCCGCGACTTCGGCTCCCCCCGCGGCGCCCAGTGGTTTATGGGCGGTCGTCGGCGGCATGCCCAGAAGCTGGCCGACAGCGCCACGGAGCTGGACAAGGTCGACGACGTCATCGCCGCCGCATCCGCCTTCCTCACCTTCGGCCCCGGCTGGGACAAGGCTTGGGAGAATGAGAAGGGGCCGGTGCGTGAAGACCTCGCCTCCTACGCAGAACTATGCACCTACGTTGCCGAAAGCACCCGGCTGGCAAACGTGAGCTTCGACGTCGAATCCGACCGCGCCTGGATCCGGAGTCGTGAAGACCGGCTCGCGGCGATGACCTTCGACCTGGTACTGCGCAGGCTCACGCCGTCGGCCGCCCTGAGCGAACTGGACACGATTGCCGCGGATGTGCATCACCGCTGCGAGACCCTGGCCCGGCGTGCCCTGGCGGCGGACACCTCGAGCCTGGGCCGAGAAAGGCTCAGCCGCTACGAAGACGATCGCCGGTCGGGCGTCTACCGCAGCGGCGAGTCCGACTACCAGGGCTGGTGGTCCGCTTCCCTCAGCGGCCGCGTTTACTACAACCCGGCCACCACGATCCGCATCAACTCCAAATCGGTGGGCCTGCGTGCACCGGGCCTGTCCGCCTCCGGCGTCGGCCCGGTGCCGCGGTTCTCCCGTCCGGTTGCCAACCTGGTGACCGGTTACAGCAGGGCGTCCACCTACACGCCCCCTTTCGCGAGCGGGGATGGCTCCTTCGGGTTCTCCGGGTCCGGCTCCTCAAGCCACTTCAGCGGCGGCGGTGGTCACAGTGGCGGCAGCTTCCACGGCTCCGGCTCCTCCTCCCGCTTCTGAGCGAGACCAGCAGTGTGCAGTCAGCAGAACCAGGGGTGCCCGTGTCCAATCTGATCGTCCGCTGGGGTGGCCTGCGCGCCGTCGTAGCGCTCGCCGTCAAGTTCTTGATCGTCGTGGCGCTTGGCCTGGTGATCCCGCTGTACCTCGCAGCTCCCTTCGGCGCCACCCACACCCCGGCGGTCGAGATCCACGATGAGGCCGAGATTGTTGACGACGACGCCCTCCGCTCTGCCCTGGAGGGCGTCGGCTTCCGCCGCGACATCCGCCTGGCCATCCTCACCATGGACGACCTCGACACCGAGACCGTCCTCAACAACACCGTGGTCAACAACACTGCCTTCAACGACGCCGTCCTCGCCTACGCCCTAGAGCACGAGCCGTCGTGGATCTCCACCGCGGACCCCGACTACTGGGCCGACGGACTGGTGATCCTCGCAGTGTCCCAGCGGGGCAGGTGGGTCGGCTGCTACTTCGGCGAGGACGTCAAGGTCGGTAAGTACACCGAGGGGAAGATCCAGGACGCCGCCAAGGACTCCTTCCGCACGTCGCAGTGGGGGGCGGGCCTGGAGGCCATGGCCCAGCGCACCGCCGAATCGCTCGGTAAGCCCATCACCTCGGCACGGGTGGCGGTACTCGTGACCTGCCTGAGCATTGCCGCCGCCATCGCCCTGCTGGGGTTGATCTTCCTCTTCCGCCACGTGGCGCGCGACTGCCTGCAGCAGGCCCGGCGGCGCTTCGCCGAGGTAACCGCGGACTACGACGCCACCCAGATCCGGGCAGGCAGCGTCCCCGCCGATAACGCATACGGCGCCCAGGTGCTCGCCCGCTTCGCCTGGTTCGAGGAACGGTACGCGCAGTTGGTGCGTCTGTTCCGCGAGTTCGGCGAGCCCCGTGGCGCCCAGTGGTTCGCCCTGGGCTGCTTAGGGGATGCTGCGGAGTTGGACGACAGGGCTGAGGAACTGGACCGGCTCGACGACTTCATCGCCGCGGCCTCCACCTTCCTCACCCTGGGCCCCGGCTGGGAGGAGGTGTGGGAGAACGAGCAGGGGCCGGTGCGCGAGGACATCGGGTCATATGCCGCTCTGTGCGCCTCCGTCGCCTTCAGTACGTTGCAGGCCAAGGTGAGTTTCGACGTCGCGCCGGACCGTGACCTGGTCCGGGAACGGCGCGACCGGCTGGCGGCCATAACGCGCGAGCTCGCCTCCGGTGCCCTGACGCCGACGGCGGCCCTGGACGAGCTCGACGCGATGGTCGTGGACGTCCACCAACGTTGCGACGACCTGGCTCGGCGGGCGCTGGCGGCGGACACCTCCAGCACGGGTCGCAAGCGGCTGGCCCGCTACGAGAAGGACTACGCGCAGGGCAAGTACGCCGGCGAGGGCGCCGACTATCAGGGCTGGTGGTCCACCTCGGCGCGCAGCGAGCGCCACCACTACGACCTGGCCGCGACCATCCGCATCAACTCCAAGTCGGTGGGCCTGGACGCCCCGGGCCTGTATGACGCGGTTGTGCGCCGACCGGGTGCCCATGACGTGGGGGTGCACGGCGCGAACTGGCGGTACTCGGAGTCGGGTGCCTCCGGCGTCGGCGCGGTGCCGCTGTTCTCCCGGCCCGTCGACGGCCTGGTTACCGGTTACAGCAATATCGTGTCCCCCTCCTCCGGCTCCTCTTCCGGCTCCTCCTCCGGCGGGTCCGGCTCCTCCAGCGGCTTCGGCGGCAGCTTCTCCGGTTCCGGCTCCAGCTCTCACTTCTGAGGCCGACGGCGGCGCTGTGCGGCGGTCCGGGGGCGCACGTGGAGCCGGCCGCTTTGGTGCTGGCGCGTTGCCTGCGGTCGGTGGTTGTCGCGGCCCGCCGGGGTCGATCGCCGACGCCGTGCGGCCGACCGCAGCCGGTAGGCTGGCGCGCATGTCGAAGAAGAACCGCCAGCGGCGTCGCGACGGCGACCGCAAGGCCGCCAAGAAGCAGCAGATCCCCTTCGTGGCCCGCCCCTTCGCCGGGCTGCCCGCCGAGCCGGACCTGGTGGCGATGATGCAGATCATCCCCGCCGCCTCCATGACGGTCCGCCTGGACGCCGACCACGGTGGCCAGGAGGTGCAGCTGGTAACCCTCCTGCCCGAGCTGGCCCGCTCCCTCAAGCGCGCCGACGGCGAGGTGCTCGTGGCCATGCAGACCACGGTCCGCTCCGGGGACGCCAGTCGTGACGTTGCCGCCGCCCTGCTGGAGGCCCTCGACCTCGAGCCCGGAACCGGCCTGTCGCCCAGCGGCCTGCCCGAGCCGGGCGAGCGCCTGCAGGACATCCTAGACCCCGGCTACACCCCCAGCATCGACGTGCGCGAGTCCTTCGACTTCTGGCTCACCGGCGAGCAGGCCGAAGAGCCCGAGGCGCTCCGGATTGTGGAGGACGCCAAGGAGGGGATCGCCCCCACCGTGCCGGTGCCCGGCGTCGCGCACGCCTACTGGTGCCGCATGAACGGCAAGGAGTTCGTCCGCTGGGTGCGCGGCGAGGACGAGGACGCCTTCTTCAACGCCTTCGCCCGCATCTACGCCGCCCGCGAGTCCGACCTGGAGGAGGGCGCCCGCTTCCTCGGCGCCTTCCGCGCCTGCGGCCTGGCCATCCCCGTGTGGGAGCTCGTGCCCGGCACCGAGGCCGAGGAACTCACCGCGCCCATGCAGGCCATGGCGCAGCGGCTCGAGGCTGCCCTCGCCGATGACGCCCCGCTCGACGCCGAGGCCCGCCGCGCCAAGGCGGGCATCATCTCCCGCCAGGTGAACCTGTAGGGCGACGAGCAGCCGGCGTCCCGCCGCCCGGACACCCCGCGTGAAGGCCGACCGCGGCGGCCGACGCCGCTGACGCGCCTGCAGCGGCGCGCCCAGAGCCGCGGCGACCGCGGGTCGGCTTTCGCGGCGCTGCCCGGCGTCGGTCTCAGGCGTAGCGGCGGGCGACCGCCACCGCCTGGGGCCCGTAGCCGCCCCCGAACAGGAACACGTGGATCATCAGCAGGTGCAGCTGGTGCAGTCCCACGCGCTCGCGCCAGCCGTCCGCCAGCGGGGACGCCTCGTTGTAGCCCGCCACGATTCGCTCCAAATACGGCTGGCCGAACACGCCCAGTGCGGCCAGGTCCGTCTCCGCATGCGCGCCCTGGGCGAGCGGATCGATGAGCACCCCGACGACACCGCCGGCGCCCACGTCGCTGTGCCGCTTGCGGCCGGTGCGCGCGTCCGCCGAGACGGGACGCGCTTGCCGGGGTGTGGCGTGCCCGTGCTCGGCGCGGTCTCGCTGCGGCCCGCGCCCGGCGGCGGGCGGCGCCCAGGCGGCCACCTCCGCCGTCGGCACCCACAGGACATTGCCGGTCCACAGATCCCCATGCGTGCGCGCCACGGCGACGGCGGCGCCCCGCGCGGCTGCGGCGCGGCGGGTGAGCTCGGGCTGGTCGGAGTCGAAGTCGCCGTCGGCCAGGCGCTCGCAGACACGCTCCAGGAGGGCGGCGTCGGCGGCGGAAAGCGTGCCCGCATCCCGACCCGGGCGGATATAGGGGGCGATGCGGTCCGCTGCGTAGAACTCGCCCCAGCGGCGCGGTGTGCTTGACTCGACCGTGTGCGGACGCAGACGGATGTTGCTGCGGCCCATCTGGGTGCGCCCGTCCCAGCCGGGCGGGGCGCACCCGAAGGCCGGCGCCCCAGCGGCGTGGGTGACGGCCAGTGCCCGCCCGAAGGCCTCGGCCGCCGTCGGCGTGACATGGGAGTCGGTGAGCCGCGGCTCCTCCAGCCAGCCGGCGCCGGCGCGCGCGGGGACCACGCACGCGCCGCCGTCGGCCATCGCCTGGGCGAGCCAGGCCAGTCCCTGCGCCTCCAGGCGCGTGGCGCCGGGCAGATCGTCCTGCTTGCGGAATACGGGTCTGGTACTCACCGGCCCAGCATTCCACGCAGCTGTGCTCAGGTGGTTGAGGCGCGGTAGACCTCGGCGATCGAGGCCTCCAGGGCGGCGTCGAACTCCGCCTGCGTCTGCGAGGCGTCCAGGCCCTCCAGCAGGGCGCGGGAGAAGCTGGCGATCAGGCCACGGTTGCGGGCCAGGCGGCGGTTCGCCTCGGCACGCGTGTAGCCGCCGGAAAGCGCGGCCACGCGGGCGACGCGCGGGTGGTGCATGATGCCGTGGTAGAAGTCCGTGACCGACGGGATGGTCAGCTTCAGCACTACGTCCCGGCCCTCGCGCAGATCGTCCAGGTGGGTGCTGAGCGAGGCGAGCAGGAGCAGCTCGATGCCGGTCTTGTCCGGAGCGTTGATGTCCACCTCCGGCTCGATGATGGGGGTGAGTCCGGCGTCGAGGATCTGGTTGGCGATCTCGAACTGCTGGTCGACTACGGCGGCCACGCCCTGGGTGTCGGCGTGCAGGATGACCGAGCGCATCTTGGTTCCGAAGGCGTGCTTGTCCACTGCCTTGGCCAGGGTGTCTTCCAGGCCCGGGATCGGCTTCATGACACGGGCACCGTGGGACTCCGCCTCCAGGCCCTTGTCCACCTTCAGGAAGGGGACGATGCCCTTGACGTCCCACAGGTAGTCGGCGGTGGGGCGGCCCTCGACCTCGGAGTCCAGGGTGCGTTCGAACAGGATGGTGGCGAGGATCCGCTCGGAGGTGAAGGCGGGGCTGGTCATGACGCGGGTGCGCATGGTGTGGACCAGCTCGAACATCTCCTCCTCGCTGCTCCAGGAATCGGGCTCGATGCCGTATGCCTTCAGGGCGCGCGGGGTGGAGCCGCCGGACTGGTCTAGGGCGGCGATGAAGCCGGCGCCGTGCCGGATCCGTTCCATTTGTTGGTTGCGTCGTTCAGTGCTCGACTGGGTGGGCATGGCTGGCCTCCTGGCTGGGTGGTGCGGGTGCTCGGGACGACGTTGTCGCGGCGTTGGCGGCTGTGCCAGCTCGGGCATGAACAATTGTATGCGCGAACGGTTCTCATATAAAGAGCGGGCGGGCGCAGCGTTGGTGCCGACGGCGTCGGCACCGCTCAGGCGGCGGCCGGGGCTGAGCGGACACCCGTGACGGGCAGCGCCTCGGCGGCGAAGACCTCCCCGGGCGGTCCAAGCACGCCGTCACGGCCGCAAATGCCCAACGTGAACCAAATGGTCTCCACCCCATCGGCCAGTCTGTGGCCGCAGTCCTGCATCTGCTCGCCGCGCGAGCTGCGCACCGAGCTTCGCCACGCCAGGTACTCGGCCGGCTCGCCGTTCGGGCCACCCAGGATATTGAGCTCGTACTCGGGCTGTTCCTGCCGCACGGCGTCGGCGACGTCAGCCCAGGTGTCGGCGTCTGGCCGTGCCTGAGCCGGGCCGCCCGTCGCGCAATCCCAATATGCGTCTAGAGCCGCGACGAGCCGCGGTATGGCCGGATCGGTGTTGATCCGGCCGAGCCAGCGCCTCGCCTCGGGTGCGGGCTCGGAGTGAGCCAGGCTGAGGAAGTCGAATACCGCGTCATGCATCGACAGCAGGTCGGTGCAGGGGCCGGGTGCGTGACCCGTACGCGCTGTCCACTGCCCCTGGGTGTTCAGTGCTTGCAGTCCCAGCGCCAGTTCGTACAAACGGCCGAGTCCCACGGCGAGGGTGGTGGTCACCGAGTCGCGATTCGGTTCTGACAGGCCCCCTTCGCGCAGCACACGCACTCCGGTGGTTAGCAAATCGCGTGCTGTCGCGGATCTAAAGCGGAGCTCGAGGTCTTGCTGGGGCGACAGCGTCGGAGCGGTCATGACGTGAATGTTATGTTCTCGATGCGGGATCGTGGTGAGGCGCGCCGTGGGTGTTGCCGTGGCAAAGTGCCGGGGAACGGCGCGCGGCCTGCCCGGGGCGCTAGGCGTTGATGCCCAGGGGCATGGCGGGGGCTACCATGGTGGCCAGGCCGACCTGGTCGTGTCGGGAGGAAATCGGTATGGCGGAGGCCAGCAGGGTTGATGTGAGCGGTGCCGGCGGACGGGCTGTTCCCGACGCGTTGCACGTGCCGGAGCCGGACCGCGAACGGCCCACAAGCAGCGCGGTGAGTGCGCGCTACGCTGCGCTGCCCAGCCGCGACACCGCGCCGGAGGTAGCGCTGCGCCGCGCGTTGTGGCGAGCCGGATTCAGGTACAGGGTGCAGTATGTAGTTCCGGGGCTGCCGCGGAGGAAGGTGGATATCGCCTTCACCAGGCGAAAGGTGGCGGTCCAGGTTGACGGTTGCTTCTGGCACGGCTGCCCGGAGCACTGCGTCCCGCCGACGAGGAATCCGGAGTGGTGGAAGTGGAAGATCGCCCGCAACCAGGCGCGGGACAGGGATACGGACGAGAAGCTCAGGGTGCTGGGATGGGTCGTCGTGCGCGTGTGGGAGCACGAACCGGTCGACAGTGCGTTCGCACAGGTAGTCGCGCAGCTGGCCGGCCCTGCGTAGGGAGACGGTTCAATTAGGGCGAGGTAGTTAGGCGCCTCGTGCTTGAGGATGCGATGCCGATGCGCCGGCTGCGAGGGCGGCCGGCTCGCGGCGTCTCGCGCTCGAGGATGTTGAAGCCGTTCGCAGCCTCAAGCGGGCTGACCAGCGCGTGCTTCTGGAATGGATAAGGCGAGGGCAGCGGAGCAGGTCAAACCTTGATCACGTATACGACCGGGTTAGATTGAGCGGGCCTGCGGCAAAGAAAGCAGTGGTGGAGTACCTGCAGGAGCTCGAGAAGCGCGAAGGTGGACGAGAGGCGCGCTGACACCTACCGGGCGCGAGTAGTCGCGTCGGTGGCCGAGAACGCGTTAAAGATGCTGGTGCCGACCGCGCGCGCGACCGGCGGCGGAAACGCGTTGCCGATTTGTCGGCACGCGTTGGTCTTTCTCCCGGTAATCTCCCAGGAGTCGGGGAAGCCCTGGATGCGTGCCATCATTTGGGGAGTGAGGCGAGGGGATCCCTCAAAGTCTGGGCCGGGGGGCTCGTCCGCAATGGTGTTACCTGTTACCCCCATTGCCGCCCATGCCTTGCGCGCGCGTGTTGGTCCAAGGTCTGGGCCGCCGTGCTTCTTTGAGCCACCTACTAGCGTCGGAGCTATTCCGGTGGCTGATGCCGCCCATGCCTCTGCGCCGCGCCATCCGCGCGAGCCCATAAGGTCAACGAGTGTCTCTCCGACCGTTTTTGCGCTCTCTGGGTGCTTGGCCGGCCAGGAAAAATTCTCCCAGTCGTGGTCCTTCAGGGCTACGAGCACGGCGCGCGGCCTAAGCTGGGGCACTCCGTAGTCGGAGGCATTCAGCAGACGCCACTCGCCCACAAAACCCATTGTTGCGAGTCGGGCCAGTATGTGTTCCCGATATGCGCTGAACTTTGGGTCGAGTAGTCCCCGGACGTTCTCGATCATTACCCCTCTTGGGTGAATCTCCTGGACGATGTCGATAGCGCGATCGAACAGGTTGCGCTCGTCCGCGGCGCCAAGTTGCCGACCTGCGACTGAGAACGGCGGGCAGGGCACGCCTCCCGCAAATAGGTCAACCTGGTGCAGGTCCGCGGGTGGCGTCCATGTGTTGAGGTCGTCCTGGATGATGTTCCACTTGGAGCGATTGTGGCGAAGAGTTTTGCAAGCCCAGTCCTCGAGCTCGACCAGGGCTAGGTGCTCGAAGCCCGCCTGCTCGAGGCCGAGTGCCTGGCCGCCCGCACCAGCGCACACCTCGAGCGAGGTGTAGGTGGAAGGTTTGCTCAACGTAGTAACTCCATGCGTACTCGACGGTTCCTCACGGACGGTGAGAACGCTAGACGCGCCAGGTGTGTTCCCGCGCGTGTGTCGCTGATCCGGGACGGCTAGCAGGCCATGGATGCCGGTACCGAGCGGAAGCGTCTGTGGCGCGGATAGTGCGTTAGTCGCGTACGTGGTCATTGGTTCTCCCTCCGTGGCCTGGGGCGCGGCGTGCCGCCATCTTCCGCATCTACTGTCTACCTGGAGTCTGACACGAATTCCGTCCGCAAGGATGCGGCCCCCTGCGCCTCTGGGCCACACTCCACGACCCCCGTGCACACTCCACGACCCCCGTGCGCGTTCCACGACCCCGGGGTGGTCGTGGAACGTACCCCAAGGTCGTGCAGTGTCACCGAGGTCGTGGAATGCGGCCCGGGCGGCGGGCGGACACGCCTGGTGCCCGCCTGCCGACGGCGGCTGCCGACTAGTGCTCCGCCGACTGAACCGGAGCCAGCTTCTCGAGCTCGTGGCGCGCGCGCAACCGGTCGTTGGACCGCTCCACATCCAGGCGCGAGAGCAGGAACAGGATGATGCCGTTCACGATCGCCGGGATCCACAGGTACATGAAGTACAGCATGCTGATGGCCGACTCCGGCTGCACCGGCGCGTTGGCCACGTAACCACTCACGGCCAGCAGCCATCCCGCCAGCGCCGTACCCAGGCCGCCCCCGATCTTCACGCCCAGCGACGTGCAGGAGAACATCAGCCCGTCGATGCGCTTGCCCGAGCGCAGGAAGGTGTTCTCGGAGGCCTCCGCAATCAGCGCGTTGACGGTCCCCTGCAGGGGGCTCATACCGATGGAGGCGACCCCGGAGAACACCAGCATCAGCGGCAGGCTGCCCGCGTAGGCGGCCGCCACCACCCCGAGCCTGCCGGCGACGGCGATGATGTACCCGACGATGTTCACCCGGTACATGCCGCCCACCCGGGAGACCACCCAGGGAGTGGCCAGCAGGCCGGCGATCAGAGGGATATTGATCGCCCAGGCGAACACGCCCAGGAGGTTGGCGTCCCCCAGGATGTACGTCATGAAGTAGATGCCCATGTTCAGCGTCGCGGTGAAGATCTGGGTCATCAGGAAGACCACCAGGATGATCAGGTAGTACTTGTTCTCCAGCAGCAGCTTGAAGGACTCCTTGAACGGCAGCTTCTCGTCGGCCCCGCCGGACGCCGCAGCGTCTGCGGCCGCGGCGCGCTGCGCGTCCTCGGCGGGCATGTCCGAGCGGTCGGCAAGCTCCTCGGGGGACAGCTCGCGCACGGACAGCACCGACAGCGTGTTCACTGCCAAGCCGATAAGCGCGTAGATGATGGCAATGCTGCGCCAGCCCTCGGCCCCGCCGCCCAGCAGCTCCACACCCTTGACCGTGAAGGTCTGGATCAGCAGGCTGGTGCCGAAGGCGAACATGAAGCGGATCGATCCCATCTGCACCCGCTCGGCGCTGTTCTTGGTGATCAGGGCCGTCAGCGAGGAGTAGGCGATGTTGTTGGCCGTGTAGAACACCGAGTTCAGCAGCGTGTAGGCGATGAAGAACCAGGCGTACTTGGCGGTCTCACCCAGGCTGGGCGGGACGGCGAAGACGGCGATGATCATCAGCGCACAGCCGAAGAATGCCCACAGCATCCAGGGGCGGGCCTTGCCCATCCGGGTGCGGGTGCGGTCCAGCAGGGTGCCGAAGAGGATGTCGGAGAACCCGTCGAAGAACTTCGACAGCATCATGAGCGTGCCGATCACTCCGGGGTTCAGGCCGGCGGTGTCGGTCAGGTAGATCATGACGAACGCGGACAGGAGCGCGTACACCACGTTCCCGGCTACGTCACCAGATCCGTAGCCGACCTTGTTGTACCACTTGAGGTACTTCTTCTCTTGCATCAGTTGACCTCACTGTGAGTCGTACCCGCGAGCGCCGGTTCGCCACGGGTAATGGATGGAAGGAGGAAGAGGTGAATGTCCAGGTCCGCCAGGCGCTGCGGATCCACCCGGTAGGCCTGCCCCAGGGCGGGTCCGCAGGAGGCGGAGCCGATGCCCGCCATGGCCCGGTCCAGGCACAGCACGGTGGTCTCGCTCGCCCGCAGCTCCACATCGTGGCGGGCGCGGGTGAGCTCCTCCTGGGTGTACCGGGAGGCGTTGAAGGACAGCGGTCCGAGCCCGGCGGCGGTCAGGGAGGCGACGTCGTCGCTGACGGTCACGTAGTCGCAGTCCGCGTGGCTGCCGCCCTCCTGCGGGCGCAGGTAGGGCACGTGCAGGGCGTCGACGTCGGTGCTGAAGGCACCGTGGTAGCTGGCGCGGTGCTTGTCCACGTAGCTTTCGTGCGGGCCGAGCCCGTGGTACGAGACGGACGTCATGGACGGTGGCAGGAACAGGCGCAGGCCCAGGCGCGGCAGCGGTGGGAATGCCGGGTCGAGCGCGATCCGCGCCTCCAGCTCGATCAGTCCCGTGGGGCTGATGATCCACTTGCCGGCGGCGCGCAGCACCGGCTGTACCGCGGGCGCGCCGACTGACAGCTCCACCAGCAGGACGACGTCGTCGCCCCGCGCCTCGGCCTCCACCCGGTAGGCCCGGGTGGAGGTGCGGTGGTACTGGGCGGTCTCCCACTGCTTGCGTACCTCGGCGTCGTTGTCGGTGGGGGCGCGCCAGGTGTTGATCTCCATGGGGCGGGCGAGCAGGTCGCGGCCGCCCACCACCAGTCGGCTGGGCAGGCCGGTGCGGGTGTCGAACTCGTAGTTGAAGGACTCCTCGGCCACCACCAGTGCGGTCGCGTTGGCGGTGCTGACAGTGGGGGCCGGTGCCTTCGTGGGGGCCGACGAGCTCGGCGCGGTGCCCGCCTTCGCCGTCGGGCGCGGACCGGCCGTAGCCGACAGCGCCGTCAGTGTCTCCAACACGTGGTGATGGGGCGCCGGATTAGCCAGGGGGACCTCGTCGAAGCCCAGATCGTGCCCGCGCTCCAGCAGCGGTACCGCGGCCCTGAGCTGGTAGGACACCAGCAGGTGGCAGCGGCCGAACTCGGGCATGCTTGCGCAGCAGGGGATGGTGGCGGTGGTGTGCGGCGGCACCGACTCCGGCAGCGGCAGCTCTCCGGAGTCGACGACGACGCCGTCGCGGCGCACCTCGTAGCGGACCTCCAGGTAGTCGGCAAGGTCGGTGGCGTCCAGGTCGTTGCGCAGCGTGAGTGTGCCGGCGTCGGCGTCGAAGGCGACCACGCGCGCGGGCCGCTGCACGTTCTTCAGCTCCAGCAGCCCGGTGTGGGGCACGCGGTCGGGGGAGACCAGCCCGTCCACGCAGAAGTTGCCGTCGTGCAGGGTCTCGCCGCTGTCGCCCCCATAGAGGTAGACGGGGCGCCCGTCGACGCTCCCGGCGCGGATGGCGTGGTCGCACCACTCCCACACGAAGCCGCCGCACATGCGCGGCTCGGCGAGGATCAGCTCCCAGTACTCCTCCAGGTCGCCTGGACTGTTGCCCATGGAGTGGCAGTACTCCACCAGTAGGAAGGGCCTGTCCGGATCAGACTCCAGGTAGGCGTGCACCTCGTCCAGGCCCGGGTACATGCGCCCGTACAGGTCGATGCCGGAGTAGTCGTAGGTGCGCTTGGAATCGCGGTAGAAGGCGCTCTCGTAGTGGGTCACCCGGGTGGGGTCGGCGGCCTTGATCCAGGCCAGCGCCGCCTCGAAGGTGCACCCGTAGGCGCACTCATTGCCGGCCGACCAGGAGATCACGCAGGGCCGGTTCTTCTCCCGCTCCACCATGGCGCGCACCCGGTCCAGGGTGGGCTCGATCCACTCGGGGTTGTCCGCGATGGGCTCGTTCCAGTGCTCCACCTGGCTCTCCCAGGAGGAGTCGGCCAGCACCCGCACCTGGGTGCCGTGGGACTCCACGTCCGCCTCTGACATGACGAAGAATCCGTAGGCGTCACACAGCTGGTAGAAGCGGGGGTCATTGGGGTAGTGGGCGGTGCGCACCGCGTTGATGTTGTGCTGCTTCATCAGCTTCAGGTCGCGCAGCATGTGCTCGACGCCGACCACCGGCCCGGTCACCGGGTCCGACTCGTGGCGGTTCACCCCGCGCAGGGTCGCGGGGACGCCGTTGACGTACAGGACGCCGCCTGCGGTGGTGACCTCGCGCAGGCCCACCTGCTCGGTGATGGCCTCCCCGGGGGTGGTGAGGTGAAGCGTGTACAGGTACGGGTCCTCCGCGCACCAGGGGTGCGGGTCGGTCACGTGCAGCACGGCGGCGTGGGTGAAGGGGGCGGGGCCGGTGTCGGTTGGCCGGTGCCCCTCAGCCCGTGCAGTCCGCTCAGTGCCGTCGCTTCCGGACTCCGGCACCGGCTCGTCGGCGAGGGGCGTCAGCTCGCCGGCGGCGACGACGGCGCCCGCGGCGTCGCGCAGCTCCAGGCGGGTGGTGACGCTTCCTCCGCTGAAGGCGCCGCGGACGGTGACGGTGGCTCCGCCGTCGTCCAGGGTGGTGGTGACGGCGTAGTCGCGCAGGTGGGCGGCCGGCCGGTCCAGCAGGTAGACGTCGCGGAAGATGCCGGAGGTGCGGAACTTGTCCTGGTCCTCCAGGTAGGTGCCGTCGCACCACTTGAGTACGAGCACCGCCAGGCGGTTGGGGCCGGGGAGCAGGTAGTCGGTGACGTCGAACTCGGTGGTGGCGTGGGCCACCTGGCTGTAGCCGAGGTAGCGGCCGTTGAGCCATACGTAGAAGCAGGAGTCGACGCCCTCGAACACCAGGTGGGTGAGCGGGGCCTCGGCCGGTGCGGTGTGCTCGAAGTCCAGCAGGTAGGTGCCGCAGGGGTTGTCCCGTGGGACGAAGGGCGGGTCCAGGGGGATGGGGTAGCGATAGTTCGTGTACTGGTGGTGGTCGTAGCCCAGGTGCTGCCAGCTGGAGGGGACCGGGATGTGGTCCAGGTCCGCGGCGGGGGCCTCGCCCGCCCAGAACTCCTCGGGGACGGCGTAGGGGCCCGGGTAGTAGGCGAAGGCCCATTCACCACTGAGCAGGTGGAAGCGGTCGGATGACTCCCGCTGCCAGGGTGCTGCGTGCGTGGGTGCGCAGGCGGGAATGTAGTAGGCGCGCTGGGGGAGGGCGCCCTCGTGCAGGACGGTGAGGTTCTCGTGGTGCCCGGGAAGGATCATCGCTGACTCTCCTGTGTGCGGCGGCGGGCCGGGCGGCCCGCCTGGTTTGTTGCCCGACGGCGCTGGTGGACGTCGGTGGGGGCGGGGCGCCACGGTGATGGGCGGCCATGCCCTAGCGGCCCGCGTATGTCGACGTTAACATAAGCAGGCGCGGGTTAGGAATACCCGATATCGTAGGTAGTCAGTGTGATCTGACGAATATGTGCGGGAGGATGTGCATCGGCGGTGGCGACGTTATCATTAATCTGTGGGTGGGGTGGGCTCGCGCTTGTGCCCGGGCGGGCTGCTAGGCTCACGAAAATGGACGGGAAGCGACGTGTCAGGGGTGCGCCGTCGGTAGCCGACGTTGCCCGCCTGGCCGGCGTGTCCTCGCAGACCGTCTCGCGCGTTTCAGCCGGCGCGGCCAATGTGCGTCCGTCCACCCGGGACAAGGTCCTGCATGCGATGCAGCAGCTCGGCTACACCCCCAACCGTGCCGCTCAGGCGCTGCGTAGTGGCTCGTTCAAGGCCATCGGCGTGCTCACCCAGCAGATCCTGCGCACCGGCGAGGCGCAGACTACCGACGGCGTGCTGCAGGCCGCCTGGGAGGCCGGGTACACGGTGTCGATGGTGCAGGTGGACCGCCCCCAGTCGGAGGACATGGGCGCGGCGGTGCACCGCTTGGCCGCGCAGGCGGTCGACGGACTCGTCGTCGTCCAGGCCGGGCGGGCTGGACGCGAGCACCTGGCGCTGCCGGCCGGCATGCCGGTGGCCGTGTCGGACTCGGCGCTCGTGGGCTACTACCCCTCGGCGTCGGCCGACCAGGTAGGGGGCGTGCGCGCCGCGGTGGGGCACCTGCTCCAGCTGGGGCACCGCACCGTTCACCACATCACCGGGCCGGCCGACTCCCAGTCCGCCCTGATCCGCTCCGCCGCCTGGTCGGCATGCCTGGAGGAGGCCGGGCGGGAGGTGCCCGAGGCCGTGCCTGGTGACTGGCACGCCGCCGCCGGCTATGCCGCCGGGCGGAGACTGGCCGCCGACCCGGAGGTCACGGCGGTCTTCTGCGCCAATGACGAGGTTGCCATCGGACTGGTGCGCGCCCTGCACGAGGAGGGGCGGCGCGTGCCCGAGGACGTGTCCGTGGTCGGCTTTGACGGGCTGGAGCTGGGCGAGTACTGCTTCCCGCCGCTGACCACCATCCGCCAGGACTTCCACCGCGCCGGCGTGGAGATGGTCAACCTGGTCCTGGAGCAGGTCGCCTCCGGGGTGCAGGACGGGACGCGGCGCATCATCATCCCCACCGAGCTGGTGGTGCGCGGCTCCACCGCCCCGCCCGCCCGCTGACCCGCCCCTCGCCGAGGTCGGTTGATATAACCGCCGAGGTCGGCCTTTGCTGCGGCGTCGGCGACGGGGGCGACCTCAATCCCCAGCTGTCGATCGACTTCTTCGGCGGGCATGGAGGAGGTGTTCCCGGACCGGTGTGCGGCTGCGCGATCGGAGATGTGATGCTCCCACGCCGGTGAGGCGAGATCGTGTTCGGGCACCTCGCGTGCATGTCGCCCGGGCCCCTGCGCGTATTACAGGCAAGATAGGGATTATGCGGGTATCGGACCGGGGTGGCGGCCGTTGGCGGTGCATGCCGGTGGCATCGGTGATTCTCAGTGTTTCCGGTGCCGTGCCCGGGCGCGCATGTAGCGCTGCGCGGGGGCGGCCCCGGCGTTCGTCCGCGTGCTCCGGGCGACGATTCGTCACTTGGCACCAACGCTTCGGCACTTCCGACGACGGTACGTACCTCTGGGTGCCGAACCGTCACGAGAGGGTACGAATCGTCGATCACAACGTACGAACCGTCGCGTCAGATCTACCGCGCACACTAAAGCGCCACCAACTCAACCATCTCGGAATGTCATAAGTGTCGGCCATGGTGTGTCACCCCACCCGGCGGATGAACCGCCACACTCTCAAACCGGAAGCGCTGCATATCTATATTGCAGGCAACATTGCGGGTGACGTACCCAACAAACACAACGTATACAACGTATGCGCGGCGGGTATCGCGGTATTGAGTCGACTTGTCTGATGTCATAGGTCGTGTACCGTGCGGGCGATGACCAGTGAACAGGATGCCCGCGTGATACCGGCCCGGGTCGCCCGCAGCGGCGACGCCGCGCCCAGGGCGCGCACCCGCCCGCGTCCGGACTCTCCGCCGGTCTACTCAGCCGGGTCGGACAAGGTACTGGCCGCGGGCGCCCGCGAATGGGGCCTCGACGACGTCCTGGACGCCGTCTTCTTCGCCGTCGCCGCGCTGGCCACGCTCTGGCTGGCTTGGCTGCTGCTCGGCTCGGGCACCCGCCTGAGCCCGGGGGCGATCGTCAACATTCTGCTGTTCTGGGCGGTGCTGTCCTACCTGGCGCTGCCCCGCCTGCATCAGATCCTCACCTGGCTGTACGTGCCCGACTACTTCATCGGCCGGACCCGCACCGCTGACGGCCTTCTGGGCGACCCGGTCAACCTCGCCGTGCTCGGTGACGAGGAGGACATCCACGCTGCGGTGACGAAGGCAGGCTGGGTGCGCGCCGACCCCATCACGCTGCGATCGTCCTGGGGGATCGTCGTCTCCTCGCTGCTGCGCCGCTCCTACCCGGCGGCCCCGGTCTCCGACCTGCTGCTGTTCGGGCGCAAGCAGGACTTCGCATATCAGAAAGAGGTGGAGGGCAATCCCGCCCAGCGACACCATATCCGCTTCTGGCGCGTGCCCGAGGGATGGGTGATGCCGGGCGGCCGTCGGGTGGATTGGCTGGCCGGCGCGACCTACGACCGCTCCGTGGGGCTGTCCACCCTCACCCTCCAGGTGACGCACAAGATCGATGCCGATATCGACGTCGAACGCGACTACGTGGTCGACGACGTCCGCTGGGCCAATGATGCGGCATTGCTGGAGATATGGCCGGACTTCTTCACTGCCTACCACCACCGCAACGGCGGCGGCGACCGGATCGTCACCGACGGCGACCTGTATGTGCTGGATCTGGATCGTCTGGTTCCCGACTCCGGCGGCGAATTGCAGCAGGCCCGCAGGGCGGAGGCCGAGGTGCGCCGTCGACGCCCGGCGGAGCTGATCGTGGCCATGGGGCTGGTGGTGGCGGTTCTTACCGCTAATGCGCTGAGGCTGTTCGGCGGTGGGACCATTGATGAACTCGTTCGTGAGGTGGACGGTGCCGGCGCCGCCGACGGTCACCGGATTGTCATGACGACGGCGACGGTGACCACCGCCGTCGTCACGCTCGCGATTCTGGGTCTGGCGGTCGCGGTCTGGTTCGGGCATCCCCGCGCCAGGATCGCCCTGATGGTGGTGCTGAGTCTGAACATCGGCTCGGTGATGACCGCGATCTCCGCCGTCGGGGTCAGGCAGGCCGGATGGGGGCTGATCGCCGCCGCGGCGCTGGGAGTGCTGGCGCTGCTGGCGATGACGGCCAGGCCGGTTCCCCGCTGGGAGAGGGCACGTAAGGCCGAGCGGCTGCGGGCACGGGCCGAGTAAGCCGTGAGTGATCTGTGAGGCTCCGGCCGTCTCACATGGTCATGTGCTCGTCGAGCAGGCGGCGTGCAGGTAACAGCCCACGACGAAGGATATGGACGGCAAACGCACTCGCGGAGGACCTGAGGGCTTGGATGACCTGCACGAGCCGCGCGGTGAAGCGCTCTGTGCAGGCAGTTCTGCCGAACGCGCAGGGGCCGCGTCGCGGCGACGCCGTTTCGACGTCGGCGCCTTAGGCTGGCCCCATGAGCGAGTACTTCGGGGGCAAGCGGGGCCAGGCCGCACCAGGGGGACTCCCGGAGAGCGGACGGTCTGAGCCCTGGACGCCCTTCCCGGGGCGCCGACCGGATTCCGTTTCCAGCGCTGACATTCCAGGCCGGTCCCGGCCCCGAGAACGCTCGCGCGGCCGTCATGTGGCGCCGCCGACGCCCGAGCACGTGCGCTTCGGGCTGCCGTTCAACGACATCCTGCCCCTGTGGCACGACGGCACCGACATCACCTGGCACCGCCCGCTCGACGAGGTTGACTTCGCCTCGATCCTCGGCCTGGGCTACGTGCAGACCGAACCCGGCCCCACCGCGACGCCCAAGGGCTGGCAGGAACTCGTCGAGACCGCCACCCTGCTGCCACCCGCTTCCGACTCCGACGACGTCCCCGTGCTGCGGCTGCGCGCGGTCACGCCGTCGGGCCGTCGCGCGATCAACGACCCGGGCGACGGCGCCCCCATCCGCCTGTCTCCGGCGCTGCCGGCCCACGAGGCCATGGGCGTGGCAAGCGGCTTGGACCGCACCAGCTTTGCCGTCCACATCGCTCGTCTCATGCTGCGGGCGGCGCGCGACGGCGCCATCCTGCTGTTCACGCTGCGCGCCCCCCGCGACCCCGAGGCGCACCACCTGTTGTCCGTGCCCAGCGAGGTGGACGCGCGCCAGGTCATGCACTTCCACCTGGGTACCTTGCTTGACATGGACGACGGTGCCTGGGCGCACGCCAAGCGGTCCGACAACATGACCCTGCTGGACCTGGACATCCCCTACCAGAGCCTGTTGTCCAACAACGGTCAAGGAGGCCAGGGACTTGAACTCGAGCGCCTGACCGACATGGCAAGCCCGGTAGTGGAGTGCCTGCTGCGCCCGGGCTTTCCCTTCGCACTGGGGTTCTCCGTGATCATGCCGACGGGGACATACTCGCCGTGACCGGCACCGATCTGCTGGCCGACGGCGGCTCCGGCCGCCCGCTGGTGCCGGACCTGGATGAGCTGCGTGCGGGTGTGGAGGCCATGCTGCCGGCGCTGTTCGACTGAGGTTGCCCGGGAGGGCGTTGAGGGAGAGGGCGCTTCGGGAGGGCGTTTAGAACGCCGGTTCGCGGTCTGCTACGCCGGTTCGGGGTTTACTACGCCACTTAGGTGTTTGCTGAAGGCTTCTGAGGTATTCAGCAGGCCGTTAACTGGCGTTGTTAACGGCGAAGTGGCGTAGTAAAGGCGCGGCGGGGCGATGGGTGCTCGCGGTCGTCTGCGGCGGTGGCGTCGGCTTGAAACCCCGCTTAGCCTCCTGCCATGACCTCACGCCCACACGGCTCCACCGATCCCGCCAACCCAGATGCGGCGGCCCACGCCGCAGTCCCCGACCTGCCCGCGCCGCGGGATCCGGCGGCGCCCTACGGCGTCGTCATGGTGTGCACCGGCAATATCTGCCGCTCCGCCATGGCTGAGGTCGTGCTCATCGATCGCCTCACCGCCGCGGGCATCTCCACCGACGGTCCCGGCGGCGTCGTCGTCACCTCTGCGGGCGTGTCCGACGAGGAGTCCGGCAACCCCATGGACCCCCGCGCCCGGCAAGTCATGGCCGAGGGCGGCTACGGCGTCGGTGCCGACCCGACTGCGCGGGCTACCGCCGCGGCAATCGCCGACCACGCCGCCCACCGCATCAGCGACGTCGAACTACGCCGCGCCGACCTGGTACTCGCCATGACCGCCGCGCACCACCGTGCCCTGATGCGTCGGGGCGAGCAGCTCGGCGTCGACCCCGCACGCATCCGCATGTTCCGCGAGTACGACCCGACGGCGGCCGGCGCGCTTGGCGCACCCGGACGCGCGGCGAACCTGGATGTGCCCGACCCCTGGTACGGCACCATGGCAGACTTCATCGACACCCTCGACGTCGTAGAACGCGTCAGCGACGCCCTCGCCCCCGCGCTCACGGAGCTGGTGGCCGGCTGACGGTTGTTGCCGCCGTGGGCGCGGCGCGCCCCCGCGCTCGCGGAACCGGTGGGAGCCTCCGGCACACGGTGAGCGGCGCCGCTAAGTCCGGGCCGGACGCCCAGTCGGCATCCCAGTCTTCAACCCAGCCGCTCGGTCAGCCAACCGGTGAGCGTGCCCAGGTACTCCTCACGTACCGGCGAGGGCGACAGCACCAGGTCGTGCACGCCGCCGGGGATCTGCACCACGGTGACGTCCTCGCCCAGGAAACGGGAGCGCTCCACGATCTGCTCCACCGACAGCACCGTGTCGCAGCGAAGCGCCTCCTGTCGCGAAATTCCCGGCCCGCCCGACGCCGTCGAGCAGCACACCAGCACGGGCACGCCGATGCCGAGCCCGTGGCGTACCTCCCGCTGCAGTCGGCGAATGCCCGCCAGGAAGCCGGCCCGCACGGGGAACGACGGCGAGGGCTTCAACGTCAGGTCCCAATCCCACTCACCGCCCCAGCGGCGGTGCAGGGTCCGGGCGTAAATGTCCACCTCAATCGGGCCGGGATCGGTGTTCGCGGGGATCGAGGCGGCGGCGTCGGCATCCTCCTGCGCACCCGTGGCGGGGTCCTGGCCGGGTGTGGCGGCGGGATCCGCGGCAGCCTGCTCAAGCTTCGTGTTCTCACTGGGGTTGTCGATGATCCGGTCCGGATCGCGCCGGGAGAGCAGGTCAATGAAGGCAGAGCCATAGGAGCGCACCAGGCCGGAGGAGTTCAGCTGCAACCAGGGGGAGTTCAGCGTGACCGCCTCGACCGAGCCAGGCCGGTCCCCGGCCCAGATGGCCGCCTGCAGCCCGCCGGTGGAATGGCCGTTGAGCACCACCGTGGAGTGCCCGTGCTCGCTGCGGATAATGCGCAGCGCCTCAGCGATCTCCTCGTCATGCACCCGCAGGTCGCGCACGTCATGCGGGGACCAGTAACCCACTCCGGCCCGACCACAGGCGCGCAGCTCCAGCGCATAGAACTCATAGCCGGCGGCCAGGAAGGCGTCGGCCAGCCAGGTCTGGAAGAAGTAGTCGTTGCGTCCGTGCAGGTACAGCACGGCCCGCTCGTGGCGGGGGGTGCCTGGCTGCCCCGCCGATCCCGGAGCGGGCGCCGCGCCCCGTTGGTGCACGAGCACGGCGTGGTCCGCACCCGGAGCGGCCGGGAACTCAGCCACCGAAATGGTGCGGGCAACCCAGGGCTCCCCCAGGATGTCGGTTGACAGCTTCGGCGCAGGCCCGGCCGGCGCAGCGCTGGGGGAGGAGGCGCGGCCGGTCGGCTCCGGCCGCGGGGCAGGGGTCGTCGCGTTCGTGGGTGCCATGGCTGCATCCTGTCACGGACGGCCTCATAGCGGTCGGTCGCTACCGGTGGCTAGTGCCGGCCGATGCGCAACTTCTACCGACCTCGGCGGTTATATCTACCGATCTCGGCGAAGTGATGCGTGCATCGTTTTGCGCGCCCCGCTTGCCTCGGGTGCCACCCGCCGCCTAACGTTGGCGCAGACCATCCAGAGCAACCGAGAGACCTGGCTCATCGACGTTGCAGCAACCCCCGTTCACGGTGAGGGTGCTACCGCCAGGACCGATGGAGGACTACGTGACGCAACCACCTGCATCCGATACACCCGGCACGCGGGTGCTGGACCGGGACGGCGCCGCAGTAGCTGAGCCCATGATCTCCCTGCGTGACGTCCACAAGGTGTACAAGCTCCCGGGCGGGAAGACTGTACGCGCCCTGGACGGTGTCACCCTGGACGTGCAGGCCGGCTCCATTCACGGCATCGTCGGCACCTCCGGCGCCGGTAAGTCAACCCTGGTGCGCTGCCTGACCAGCCTTGAGCGCCCCACCTTCGGGGAGGTTCGCGTCGCGGGGAAGAACATGACCGACCTTTCCGCCCGCGACCTGCGCGAGGCCCGCCGCGCCATCGGCATGGTCTTCCAGCACGCCAACCTCCTGGACTCGCGCACCACCGCCCAGAACGTCGCCTACCCGCTCGCCCTGGCAGGCGTACCCAAGGGGCAGCGCCATGACACGGTCGTCCGGATGCTCGACCTGGTGGGCCTGGCAGACCGCGGCTCCTCCTACCCCTCCCAGCTCTCCGGCGGCCAGAAGCAGCGCGTCGGCATTGCCCGGGCGCTCGCGGACCAGCCCCCCGTCCTGTTGTGCGACGAACCCACCAGCGCCCTGGACCCGGAAACTACCCGCCAGATCCTCGGACTCATCCGGGACGTGCGCGACCGCCTGGGCGTCACGGTCGTCATCATCACCCACGAGATGAGCGTGGTGCGTCAGATCTGCGACTCCGTGAGCCTGCTCGAGGCGGGCCGCGTGGTCGAGTCCGGCCCGATTGAGGCGGTCGTCTCCGACGTCGATTCCCGCCTGTCCCACGAGCTGGTCCCCACCCCCGAGATCCCCGAGGGGAGCCTGCCCGACGGCGACGTCGTCATCGACGTCGCGCTCACCGCCCGCCCCGGCCAGCCGGCTGCCGCGCAGGTGCTAGCACTCGCCGCCGAGCGGGGCGCCGACGTCGCCGGCGGCCTGTTCGAGACCCTCGGGTCCGCGCAGGTCGGGCGCCTGGCCCTCACCGCCCGCGCCGAACAGGCGGCGGGCACGCTCACCGCCCTGCGCCAAGCGGGCGTCACCGCGGAGGTGCGCGCATGAACATGCTGGTCAATTCCGTTAATCCTGCTGGAATCCTCGCCCTGGCTGCCAGCGGCGATGACACCTGGTTCAACAACCCGGCGATTCAGCGCAAGCTCGCCCCGGCCACCCTGGAGACCTTCCAGATGCTCGGCGTGTCCGGGGTCCTGACGATTGTGCTCGGCATGCTGCTGGGCCTGGCGCTGGTCACCACCGGCAAGCGGGGGCAGCACGCCAACCGGGCCGTGTACGAGGTGCTGTCCCAGATCGTCAACATTGGGCGCTCCATGCCCTTCATCATCCTGATGGTGGCGCTCATTCCCTTCACGCGCGCGCTCGTGGGTACCTCACTGGGCTGGGGTGCGGCATGTGTGCCGCTGACTATCGGCGCGATCCCCTTCTACGCCCGCCTGGTGGAGACCGCGATCAACGACGTCGACCACGGCAAGGTTGAGGCGGCCCTGATGATGGGTGCGTCCGACCGCCAGATCACTTGGGGCGTGCTGGTCCGTGAGGCCCTGCCCACCCTCATCCAGTCCGCGACGGTCACCCTGATCACACTGCTCAGCTACACCGCCATGGCGGGGACCGTGGGCGGCGGCGGCCTGGGCGACCTGGCCATCCAGTACGGCTACCGGCAGAACGCCTCCGACGTCATGGTGATCGTCGTCGTCCTGATCGTGTTCGTGGTTGCTGTCATCCAGGTGTGTGGCGACATGCTCAGCCGGCTGGTCGACCACCGCTGAGCCTCGACCAGCCGGAGTCCCGGGGCGATGCCCCGACGGCTCGGCTCGTAAACCATGGTGCCGACGCCTCGCTGCGCACGTTCGCGCCAGTCATGGAAATACGCGCAGCCTTCACGACTTCAAGACAAGGAACCAAAGTCATGGGACTCACTATCTCCCGCCGCAGCGCCCTCGTGGGCGGCGTCGCGTCCGCTATTGCCCTGACCCTGGCCGCCTGCTCCGGCAACTCCAGCGGCGTTGACGGCATCAGCGTCGACGGCGACACGGCCACCATAAAAATCGGCGCGTCCTCCCAGCCCCACGCTCAGATCCTCCAGTGGGTGCAGGACAACCTTGCCGCCGACGCCGGGATCAGCCTCGACATCGTAGAGATCGAGGACTACAACATCCCCAATGCCTCGCTCAGCGACGGCTCCCTGGCGGCGAACTTCTTCCAGACCCCCAACTTCCTGGAGCAGCAGAACGAGGAAAAGGGCTACGACCTGGTGGCCATCGCTGACGTGCACATCGAGCCGATGGGTATCTACACCGACAAGGGCTACAGCTCAGTCGACGAGGCCGCCGAGGGCGGCACGATCGTGCTCAACAACGACCCCGCCAACACCGCCCGCGGCCTGAAGCTGCTGGAGTCCGCTGGCCTGATCACGCTCGACCCCGACGTCGAGCTTCACACCACCCTTGACGTCACCGAGAACCCGAAGAAGTTCGACCTGATCCCGGTCGACGGCGCCCAGACGCCCCTCTCGATGGCTGATTCAGAATTGGCCGTGATCAACGGCAACTACGCGCTCGGCGCAGGCCTGAACCCCAGCGAGGACGCTCTCGTCCTAGAGCCCAGTGGGGAGTCCCCCTACGCCAACCAGCTCGTGGTGCGCAGGGCCGACAAGGACAACGAGTACCTGCTCAAGCTCGCCGGACTGCTGAACACCGAGGAGCTGCGCACCTACATCGAGGAGACCTGGACCGACGAGTCCGTGGTCCCCGCCTTCTGAGGCGCATCCGCTACCCGCGGGCGCGGTGGGCTGACTGCGGCTGCTGTGCGGGTTGGTTGCGCTCAGGCTGACAAGGTCGTGTTCGGTAGGCGTCGGCCTGCCGGGCACGACCTTGTCATCCCCGAGCATCCCGAACGTGGAGGGGATCGGTGAGGGCGGCTTGCCGAGCACAGGACGTATTCGGGCTTGTCCGTCGGGTTGCGGGTGTGGGCTCGGCCGACTCCCGGCCTCGTGCTTGGACTTGGGCCTGGGCGGGGACGACACCGTTGACATGGTGCCTACATGCGTTGGCTCCGAGTAGGCCGCGTACCTTAACCGCATGGCCACGAGGTTGGCCGTGCCCCTGCCCGATCCAGTGTCTGACGGGGTGCTGCCCGGGGCGCCGCCCTTACCGCGGCTCACCCGGAAGACTGGAGGACTCGGGCGGCAGGTAGCGATTCGCGCGGTGAGACGGGGCGAGCTTGATCAGGAGGCGGGGCGGTAGCCGATCAGCGTGCCGGTGGCCGGGTCGTAGCCGATGGCGTAGTCCTCGGCTACGAGGTCGAAGAGGGCGCCCGAGCTCGTGTCCATCCCGGGGAAGGTGATCTCCTCTCCGGTGTCGGCGTTGTACATCAGGCGGAAGGTCAGAACATCCTGGGCGTCGGCTGCCCCGAGGCCGGCCGTCATTACGGTGCGGTCCTCAGAGATATGGATTGCTGACAGGCAGGAGAGGTCGTCGGTGAACTGCGTAACCTCAATCGTTCGTTTGTCAATGACCTCAACCGACTGGGCGCAGTTGTTGTCATCGCGGTTCACTATGCCGAGCAAGGTCTCGGTTGAGCCGTCGGCGAATCGGTCCTTAAGCTCAGCCTGCGAACGTGCCCTGTAGGTGCTGACAGACGACTGATTGTTGGCCCCAGCCTCGCTGTCCGCATAGGAGTCGATTGGCTCGCCGCCTTCAGGGGGAAATGCGTAGACAGTGTTCCGGTTGCTGAAGTCGGTCAGATAAATCATCCAGCCATCGGTCGTCGCATAAGTGCCGTACCCGACGATGTTCTCCTCCGGGACCGGGATGGTGAGGGGAACCCGCTCACCGGTGTCGATGTTATGTATGGTGCGGCTCCCGAGAATGCAGTACCGTTGGCCATCACGTACAAATACCGTTTGGTAGAAGTTTGACACGTACTGGAAGTAGCGTTCGGGGTACTCCATGGTTGCGGTCCACTGCGGTGTATCCGGCTGGTCCTCGCGATACGCGGTGCATTTGCCGCCGGAGGCGCAGGCCATGGCAATGTCCTCGGCGATCATCACGCCGTCGCTGGAGGACCAGGGAGCCTCGCGGGTCTCGCCGGTGTCCAGGTCGTACAAGGTGGTGTCATGGATGAGAGTGTTCTTGCCCCACATGAGGTAGGCGGGCTTCATGGGGATGTCGAAGTCGTCGCCCGTGTCCCCCGCATCCGTGGAGGCGTCGACCTGAGCCGACCAGGACTTGGCTGCGCCCGAGTCAGACAGCGCGTACGCCGTGAGCGTCGCATCGGCGGGATTGTCCCCGGTCTCAAGGGTGAGTAGATGACCCGGGACAGTTATGACCTGGGCGTTGGCGGCCACCGTGGTGGTCCAGGTCTGCTCCGCCCCGGCAGTCCAGTCCGGGGACGGTGAGATGTAGGTGACCAGGTCGGTGGCGGCCGGTGTGGCGTAGTCCTTTCCGCGCCCCAGCGCCAGGCCGCCCCCGAGCACCACACCGAAGGCCAGCAGCCCCGCCAGGATGGCGGTGCCGATGGCTCGTGGGCTGAGCCGGTCCTGGTCGGCGGGCGCAGGGCCAGACTGCCCGGGGAACGGCGTCGGGGAAGTCATGGTCTCGATGCTAAATGCTTCGGTCGCCGCACAGAAGCGGGCGGGCACGGGGAGAGGTGCCCACCGGCCCGACGGTGCCGTGCCTTTAAGGGTGCCGCCTTCAGTCCACGATGCCGTACAGGCGGTCGCCGGCGTCGCCCAGGCCGGGCACGATGTAGGCGTGCTCGTTGAGGCGGTCGTCACGGGCAGCGGTGACCACGGTTACATCGGCCCGGTCGCCGATGGCCGCCTCCAGGGTGGCGATGCCCTCCGGCGCGGCGATCAGGCAGATGGCGGTGACATTACGGGCGCCGCGCTCCAGCAGGTAGTTGATGGCGGCCACGAGGGTGTGGCCGGTGGCGAGCATGGGGTCGACGACGAAGCACTGCCGCCCGGACAGGTCATCCGGCAGGCGGTTGGCGTAGGTCTCCACCTCCAGGGTGTCCTCATTGCGCTTCATACCCAGGAAGCCGACCTCGGCGGTGGGCAGCAGCCGGGTCATGCCCTCGAGCATGCCCAGCCCGGCGCGCAGGATCGGCACGACGATTGGTCGCGGCTCGGCCAGGTGCCGACCGGTCGTTTCCGCCACGGGCGTCTTGATGCGGATCTCCTCCGTGCGCACGTCGCGGGTGGCCTCGTAGGCGAGGAGAGTGACCAGCTCGTCAACGAGTTGGCGGAAGACGGCCGAGGGGGTCTTCTCATCGCGCAGGACAGAGAGCTTGTGGTCAATGAGCGGGTGATCGGCAACGTGCAGGCGCATGGGTCAAGCCTAGATGAATCGTCCCCCGGGGGAGGGGCGGTCGGCCGGGTCGGCGCGACCGCGCCTCCTGGAGGTCAGTCGGCTCAGACGGTCTCGGCGGCGCCCAGGTACTCCAGCCAGCGCTCGTAGTGGTCCAGGACGTCGTGGGCGACCTGCTCGCGCGACCAGTCCATCACGTCGTAGCCCTGACCGCCGCCGCGGGGGCGCACCTCCAGGCGGACGGTGAGGTCGTCGGCCTCGTGGACTACCACGCCGAAGGCCGGCACCGGCGCCTGCACCATGCGCACCGCGTAACGGAAGTGGGAGCCGGTGAGGCGCTCGCCCTGCGTCTCGGTCGCCTGCACCAGCGTGGGCGGGGGCGTGACCACGAGGGTGGCCGAACCGAGGAAGTTGCGTACGTCGTCGGGGTCCTGCGCCTCGGGGCCTGCGACGACGACCTCGGCCACCAAGTCCTCCTTGCGCAACTCGTCGGCGACCGCCTCCAGGGCCGGGACTACGCGGTTGGACATGGCGCGCTGGGCGCGGGCGGGGGAAACAATGTCGAAGGTGTGCGACAGCCGGTCGCGCCAGGGGATCCGGTTCATGCCGGCGGCGGTGCCCGTGGCCCCCAGCAGGCGGTTGCGGTTGGCGATGCCGCGGGCCTGCTCGCGGGTGGCCTCGGTGCGCATTGCCCGCCACAGCCCCGCCATGACGGCGATGATCACGAAGGAGAACGGCAGGGCCATCACGATCGTTGCCTGCTGCAGGATGGGGATGCCTCCGGCCACGAGCATGGCGATCGTGAGCACGCCGGTCAGGGCCGCCCAGAAGATGCGCAGCCAGGCGGGTGCGTCCTGCGGGTCACCGTGGTAGGTCGGCAGCGCGCGGCTGGACAGGTTGGCCATTACCAGGGCTCCGGAGTCGGCGCTGGTGACGTAGAACAGGATGCCGATGAACAGGGCCAGGGCGATCAGGAACTTCCCTCCGGGCAGGTAGCCGAGCAGCGTGTACAGCCCCTGCTCCGGCTGCTCCACCGTCAGCTCGGCGAACTCGAGGTTGCCCGAGCGGATCAGGTCCAGGGCGCTGTTGCCGAAGATCGACACCCACATGGTGACGTAGGAGAAGGGCAGCACCAGGGAGCCGACCACGAACTCGCGCACGGTACGGCCGCGCGAGATGCGCGCCAGGAACATGCCGACGAAGGCGGCCCAGGTGATCCACCAGGCCCAGAAGAACAGTGTCCAGCTGTTGAGCCACTCGGTGGGACGGTCATAGGCGTAGGTCTCCAGGGTCAGGCCTGGGAACTGGGTGACGAAGTCGCCGATATTGCCCACCAGGGCATCAATCAGGAAGGAGGTGTTCCCGGTCAGCAGCACCCATAGGGCCAGCCCGACGGCGAGCAGCACGTTGATGTTGGATAGCACGCGTACACCCCGGTCGACGCCGGAAACGGCGGAAACGGTGGCCATGAGGACGCTCAGGGCGATCAGGCCGATCTGGGTGGCGGTCCCCTGCGGCAGGCCGAACAGGATGGTGAGGGCGACATTCAACTGGACGACGCCCACACCGAGCGAGGCGGAGATGCCAACGGCCCCGCCTACCAGGGCGGCGGCGTCGACGACGTCGCCGAGCCGACCGTCCACGCGTTCGCCGAGCAGCGGGCGCAGGGTGGAGCGGACCGCCAGCGGCTGGTGGCGGCGGTAGGCGAAGTAGCCAAGTGCCATGCCGAGGATCGAGTACAGGCCCCAGCCGCTGATGCCGTAGTGGAGCAGGGTCAACACGATGCCGTTGCGCGCCGCCTCCACGGTCTGGGCGTCACCGGTCGGCGGGCTCATGTACTGGGCCACCGGTTCGGCGACCGCATAGAACATGATTCCCGTACCCACGCCCGCGGCGAAGAGCATGGCGGCCCAGGAGAAGGTGGAGAAGTCCGGGGTGGAGTTGTCCGGGCCCAGGCGGATCTTCCCGAACTTCGACAGCGCCAGGACGATCACGAACAACAGCGCTGCCGTCACCAGCAGGATGTAGAAGGAGCCGAACCAGCGTCCGGCCCAGGAAACGGCAGCATTGAAGGCAGCTGAGACCGTCTCCGGGGCGATGATCGCGGCGCCGGCGATGGTGGCGATGATGGCTGCTGAGACGGCGAAGACCACCGTGTTGAGTCTGCGCTGCTCAGGGGCTGCGGATGCTAGTGGTGTTGGCTGATTGCTAGTCGTGCTAGGGGAATCAGACACGTGGCACTCCTTGATGCAGGGTATGCGTCACCATTGTGCTGTTGATGCACTGCTGGTGTGATCGGCGTGCACATGGCCTTCAACGCGTGACCATGAGGACGTTTACAAGATTGTGAATCTTTCAGGGTTTGTGCGCGTCCGCAAGTGAAGGCCCCTGGGGCGGCTACGTTGGGTGGACTTGACAGCCGCATGAGGTCAGCGATAAATGGGCGTCGGCGAGATTCTTCCCACATTTCCCTTCCGCGCCTCGCAAACTGCCCGATGATGCGGCCCTGTTGAGGCGCCGGATTGGGCTCTGACCCGATCGAGGGGCGGAAGTGGACTGTGGCAGGGTGGGGGTGTGACTCTTCCAGGTATCACCCAGCGGCGCTACCACGGCGCCATGCGTCGGGCGCTGGCGCTGGCGCGCGCGGCGGGCGAGTCCGGGGAGGTGCCCGTGGGTGCGGTGGTGCTGGCACCCGGTGGCGCAGTGCTCGCCGGGGCGGCCAATGCTCGTGAGGCGCAGAACGACCCGACGGCGCATGCCGAGATCCTTGCCCTGCGGGCGGCGGGGGCGGTGCTGGGCAGGTCTCACCTGGATGGCTGCACCCTGGTGGTCACGCTGGAGCCGTGCACCATGTGTGCAGGTGCTGCTCAGCTGGCCCGCTTGGAGCGGGTGGTGTTCGGCGCGTGGGAGCCGAAGACTGGTGCATGCGGCAGCATGCGGGATGTGCTGCGTGATTCGCGTGCCAATCACCAGGTGGAGGTGGTGGCCGGGCTGTGCGCGCAGGAGTCCGAGACGTTGCTGCAGGAGTTCTTTGCCTCACGGCGCCCCGGGTAGTGCAGCGGACGGTTCCGGTACTGGCCGGCCGGGGTGCCGTGAGCGACTTCGCAGGCCGTGTGGGTGCGCTTGGGGCCTGCGGGCATGTAGGCTCTCTTTCGAAGGTAGCGTGTCCGAGCGGCCGAAGGTGCAGATCTCGAAAGTCTGTGTGGTTCATAGCCACCCTGGGTTCGAATCCCAGCGCTACCGCCAAACCGATCCCCGGAATCCAGGCGAAAAGTCGGAGTCCGGGGATCTTTTCATGTAGCGCTTCCCCGCCGTGGGGACCCAGTGCGTACAGCGGAACGGGTACAGCGGAACAAGCATCGCCCGGGTGCTATGCGCCCGCCGATCGTTGTCGGCACAGCTTCGGGTTCCTGCCAGGGCCTGGTTCGGTGCCGCCGCGCAGCCATAAAGTCAGCGCCATGACTGCGACGAATCCGCCCGTGCACCCGGCCGACTCCGAAGACGCGTCGATCGAGCTTTACCGCCGGCTGTGCGACGCCATGGTTGCGGCGGACACGGCCGCCATCGACGCCCTGCTCACCGAGGACTGCGTGCTGACCCATATGACCGGCTACCCCCAGCCCAAGGTCGAGTGGCTGTCCGACATTCGCGAAGGCACTCTGGCCTACCACGCCTCGCAGTTCGTCTCTGCAGAGACCGGAACCTCCGACGGATTCCCCGTGGTCCGCGGCCGCTCCCGCACCGAGGCTACGGTTTGGGGCGTACGCGGCACCTGGAACCTGCAGATCCTCGGATACGTGGTCCCGGATTCCGCCGCCGGCACCGCGCGCAACCCGACCGGGTGGCGCTTCCGCCGCCTGGACGCGAGCCGGTTCTAGACGGTGTCATGAAATGCACCGCTTTACGCCCAGCCGTTGCCGTATCTGCCGAGTCACTCGCGGGATCATGCGATTAGGCGTACCTGAAGAGGGTAGGCACTTGGAAAAGTGGTGCATCTGGTGACAAGGGCGAGCTCCTAAGGCGAAGGGACACCGCTAGCTAGGGCGTCTGCCGGTGCCGCGGGTGGCCGGCGCGGTCCACGGGTCCTCCGGCCAGGCATGCTTGGGGTAGCGCCCGCGCATCTCGGCGCGCACCTGCGGGTAACCATTCCGCCAGAACGAGCGCAGGTCATCGGTGATTGCCACCGGTCGCCGCGCCGGGGACAGCAAGTGGATCACCACGCCCACGCGCCCGTCCACGATCCGCGGTGTATCAGCCCAGCCGAAGCACTCCTGCACCCGCACCGCCAGCACCGGACGTTTCAACGCCTCGCCTCGCTCGTCCAGGTAGTCCACGCGCACCTGCGAGCCCGACGGCACCAGGAGCCGCTCCGGCACCAGCTCTTCCAGGCGCGCGGCCTCGGGCCAGGGCAGAAGGGCGCGCAGGCACGCCGTCATATCCAGTCGGCTTAGGTCCAAGTGCCCGCCGGACTTGTCCGCCAGCGCCTGCACGCCCGGAACCAGCCACTCGCGCACCCGCTCCAGGAGTGCCGCGTCCCCCACGTCCGGCCAGGGTCCACCCAGCTCCCGGTGCAGCAGCGCCAGCCGCGCCCGCAGCTCGGCGCCGCCGCGCCAGGGCAGCACGCCAAGCCCCTCGTCGCGGCACCGCTTGATGACGGCGTCCGCCACCTGCGCCGGTGTCGGTGCCCCGACGGAAACGGAGGTCAGCGAGATCGCACCCAGACGGCGCACCCGTTCCACCCGCAGCCGGTCCCCGTCCCAGCGGGTGTGCGCGTCCTCGGTCAGCCAGGCATCGGCCACCGCCAGCGCGAGCGTCTCATCAATCGGTGCAGCCGCGCGGATCGTCGCGTCTGCAGTTCCCGGGGTGCGGTCTACGTCGGCGACCGACAGCCACAGGGCGGAGGCCAGCGCAGAACCAGGCGGCAGTCGCAGCCCGGTCCCGCCGACGCTCGCATAGCCGGCGGACCGCCCCGCAGCCGGTGCTGGGCCACGACGGCGGGCAATCCACTCCGGGTGCGCCAGCGCCGCAACCAGCCCGACGGCGTCAGCTGCCGCCGGGCCAATCAGTCCACCCATGCCGGTGGCAGCGTCGTTGGCCGCCTTCGTGCCGGCCCCGCTGCGCTCTGCGCCAGGCTGGGTGGTGGCGGCTGCAAGCGGGGCGGCGGATTCCCCGGCCGGGTGCCGACGTGCAGCCTGTTCCAGGCGTCGCGCCTCCTCCCTCCAGGCTCGCTCCTCCGGGTCACGGCGGACGCTGCGCGCCAGCTCGGTCAGGTCGGCTTGGGGTGCGCGCAGGTCGGCGCTCAGCAGCGTGGTCGCCTCGGCGGCGCGCCGCAGGCCGATCGCGCCGGTGGCCGCCAAAAGCGCCCGTGCCAACCGCACGTCCGCCGGGATGGCGGCCACGGCGCGGCCCAGCGCGGTCACGGCGCCGGCGTCAAGCAGGCCAAGGCGGCGCAGCGTGTCGGTGGCCGCTGCCAGTGCCGGGGCGGGCGGCGGGTCGATCCAGGCCAGCTCCTCCCCTCCGGGCACGCCCCAGGCGGCCAGCTCCAGGGCGGTACGGGTCAGGTCCGCGGTCAGGATCTCAGGGGTCGGCGCGGCGGCGGCTCGTGCCCAGTCCACCTGTGTGCAGCAGCGGTAGACGGCGCCAGGCCCGGTGCGCGCTGCCCGCCCGGCCCGCTGGATGCCGGCCGCCCGGGACTCGCCAACAGTCACTAGGCCGGACATGCCCCGGGCCACGTCCAGGCGCGGCTCGCGGGCAAGGGTGGCGTCCACCACGATGCGTACGCCCGGAACCGTCAGGGAGGACTCGGCCACGTCGGTGGACACGATCACCCGCCGCGCCCCGGCCACCGGCGCCAGCGCGGTGTCCTGGGCAGGGGCGGGCAGGCGCCCGTGCAGCGGCAGCACCCGAACGGTAGGTGCGTTACGACCGGCTGCGCTTACGGGCTGTGCCTCGTCGCCCCGGACGGCCTCGCGCAGCCGGGCGACGACGTCGTCGACCTCGCGGGCGCCGGGCAGGAAGACCAGCACATCCCCGTCCCGCTCCGCCAGCGCGCGCAGCACTGTGGCGGCCACGTGCGCGAGGAACTCTCGCGGCACCCCGCGCGGACCGAGGCGGGAGGTGCCCGACGGCGGCGGCGCCCAGAACTCCTCAAGCGGGTGCAGCACGCCGGGCACCTCAACCACCGGTGCCGGAGTGGCGGCGCCGCCTAGTAGTACGGGCAGGCGCGTCAGGTCGGCAGTGGCGGACATGGCGACCACCGTCAGGTCCTCGCGCAGGGCGGCGCGCGCATCCAGCAGTAGCGCCAGCAGCAGGTCCGACTCCAGGGAGCGCTCGTGCACCTCGTCCAGGATCACCGCGGACACGCCGGCAAGCTCCGGGTCGCCCTGCAGGCGGCGCAGCAGCAGTCCGGCGGTGACCACCTCAATGCGGGTGCGGGCCGAGGTGCGGCGCTCGCCGCGCACCGCGTAGCCGACCGTCTCACCGACATCCTCGCCCAGCAGGGAGGCCAGGCGGCGGGCGGCGGCCCGTGCGGCCACGCGTCGAGGTTGGGTGACGATGACGCGGTCGGGGCGATGCGCGTCGACCTGCCCGTCGGCGCCTACGACAGGGTGGGCGAGGGCGTCTGCTACCAGGGGCGGGACGAGCGTGGTCTTGCCGGTGCCGGGCGGAGCGGTGACCACGACGGCAGATGCGGGTTTGCTGGTGGTGGACGTGGATGTGGCGACGTCGGACGTGGATGTGGGGAGGGCGGCCCGCGGCGATAGCGGGGTGGTGGGTGTCGGCTGGTTCATGGCGGCGTCTGCTGCGGCGTCGTGGTCCGAGCCAGACGTGAGCAGTGCGCGCAGTCGGGGCAGAGCGGCGACGACGGGCAGACCTGGCGGGTCGGCCAGGAGTCGGGCGACGGGGTCCGCGGTCTGCTTCACCCGCCCATCATGCCCGCATCCACGGCGCGCGCACCTACCGCGAGCGCACGACGGGCTTGCACGACGCCGGGTGCTGCCGCCTCCACGCGGCGGGTGAGCGCAGGTGACCAGATGTCACGGTGGGCAAGCAAGCTTGACATGAGCGACGATGTCAAGCATGCTAGTCATGTCAAGGGAGCTGGACGTGAGCTGCTGGGTTGATCCCGGTGGCTGCGCCTCCGTGAATACGGACACGAAGCCCCGTCTGAAAGCTGATCCGAAAGGACTCCGCCATGAACTGGTTAGCTGCGCAAACGATGAGGACCCGCCTGATTGTGATCGTCGCTGCGGCGTTGCTGGTAGGCGCCGTGATCGCCACGGTCCTGCCCGGTCAGCGCCGCTTCTTGCTCGACCTCGGCCTCGGGCTGACCATCGGCGGTGCGCTGGCGGGTGTGTTGTATGGGCTTGTCCGCCGCTACGCCCGGCGCCGCTCCGGGGCTCCGGCAGTGTCTGTGGGCTCCCCGGAGATGACTGGCCTGTGGGCTGCCCTTTTGCAGCTCGGCCTGGGTGCCTCCCTCGCTGCCCAGCTGGTTGGCTCTACGAATGGAAGTCTCGTGCTCAGTGGCGCAGGAATCGCCGTTCTGCTTGTTAGCGTCGCAGGCAATGCGGTGGTCGTTGCCGCCCGGGGGCAGGTGAATGGGAAAGCGGAGGCGTGAGCTGTTCTCCCTGCGCTAGGGTCAGCCGCTCCTGCGGTATCAGTCTGCGGTTGCGGACCGCGGCAGGCCCTGCCTCGCGCGCCAGGGCCTGCCGCCGGAGCCTTCGCTACTATCGTGCTGAAGCTACAGAGGAGTCCGACGATGGAGAACGACGTGCGCGCCCTGCGCGAGGCCAGGGGTCTCACCCAGGCCCAGCTGGGAGAGGTCGTCGGCGTGTCCCGCCAGTCCATCAACTCCATTGAGAAGGGCCGCTACGACCCATCCCTGCCGCTGGCCATTGCCATCGCCCGCTACTTCGGCAAAGCAGTCGAGGAGATCTTCCATGCCTGACCTGCCCGACGGCGCCGGTACGCCCGCCGCCGACGCTTCCGGCAACCGTCATGCGCCGGAGCATGCGCCTGAACGTGGCAACTCGCGCATCCCCGCGGTGAGCAACCCGCAGGCGGCGGCGAAGGCGGCTCGGCGGCGCAAGACAAGGACTATCACCGCAGTCCTCTCTATTGTCATGCTCATAGTCGTTACGGTCGCCTGGGTGTATGACCCCGCGCGCCGTGAGGCGGACTCCCTGAGTGGTTACGTCAGCGGTGTCGCGATGGGTATCTTCGCCCTCTGGCTGATCGGCAGGTGGGTGCGTCGGCGCGGCGGCAGCTCCTACTCGCGCGCGCTGGACGGCACCCAGGACGAGCGCGATGAGCAGATCTGGAAGTCCGCCTGGGCGATGACCGGGAAAGTGGCCTGGTACGTGGTCCTGGGGGCGGTGATCGTCGCGCTGCTCGGTGCGGAGATCGACCTGGGCACTGCCGCCGTCGGCGGCATGTGGATCAACATCATCATCCTGTACGGCTCGCGCTTCTACTACGAGCGCACTATGTGAGCGGGTCCGCGCTGCGCGCACGTAGCGTGCCGCCGCGGCCATGCGGCCATGCAGCCATACGGCTGCGCTTGTGCGACGCGCCGAGCCGGTGCTGCCCGTACCCGGGTCTTCATCCGGGAGTAATCGGCGCTGATGTGTGTGTGGGATCGGGGTTTTTCGTTGAAATAATGGGGGAGGATCGGGGTTGATTGGGGATGGGGCATGATTCAGCATGCCCCGCGTTAACAGGCCGCGTTGTGTGGTATGCGGCTGCGGGATGATTCGTAACGGCTCCACCACCGCCCGGCACCCGCGCTGGAGGTGCAAGGACTGTGGGGCCTGGACCACCCGAAGCCGCCGCGATCAGGCACCCGCTCAGGACGGCACCACGCCCAGGCAGGTAGAAGACCTCACCACGTTCGTGGCGTGGGGGACCGGCACTCGCTCCCAGGCCGACGCCGCCGGCGGTAGCGACAGGGCGTTTGGCCGCCGGATGGCCTGGTGCTGGGACGTCCCCGTCCCCAAGCCGCCGGCTACCGGCCAGGTGCACTCCCTGATCTTCATCGACGGGATGTGGCTGGCCCACAAATGGGTGCTCCTGGTAGCCCGCAGTCCCACATACGTGATCGGCTGGCAGTGGGCCGCGTCCGAGAGCGCGGCGGCCTACCAGGCGCTGCTAGCCGACCTGGCCCCGCCCGACCTGGCAACCACCGACGGGGCCGGCGGCGCCCTCAAAGCACTACGCAGCCTGTGGCCCGACACTCCCATCCAGCGGTGCCTGATCCACGTACACCGTGACACGGTCCGAGACCTGACACTGCGCCCCAAGACCACCCCCGGCAAGGCCCTACTACGCCACTCCCGCAAGCTGCTGAGCATCTCCACCACCGAGCAGGCCACCGGGTGGCTGGTAGCCCTGAGCGACCACACCACCCTGTACCGGTGCTGACTGAACCAGCGCACCACCGCCGAGCAGGACCCCGAAACCGCCGCCCGCACCGGCCCCAGGCGGTGGTACAACACCCATCCCCAGAGGAAGACCTCGGGACCCGCGAAGGCTGGGCCGGACGAACCAGCTAGAACACCGCGACACGCACCAACCGCACACACACTCGCGCCGACAACCCCGCAACTGCCACCACGCCACTAGATCCACCCCGGGACGGCGCCGGGACAAAGCCGGGACGAAGCACGGCACACGCATCCGGCGCCCGGACCGCTTACCCGCCCCGTGTCTTGCACGACCTCGGGCCGCGTTCCACGACCGGGGTGTACGTTGCACGACCACCCCGGGGTCGTGGAGTGCGCACCAAGGTCGTGCAGTGCCACCCAGGGTCGTGCAGTGTCGTGCAGTGTCATGCAAAGCCGCCCAGTCCCCGACGCCGGAGGCCACCACTAGCGCCAGTACGCACCCCGCAGGATGGGGCACCACCCCCACCCCCGAAGAAGGCCTCAGGACCCGCAAAGGCCGGGCCGGACCAACCAGCTAGAACACCACGACACGCCCGAACCACACACACATTCGCGCCGATAACCCTCATCCGGGGGTCGGATCCCGCGCGTAGCCGTGGGGGCTGCGGGGGCCGGTGGGGTATTCATCCCGCGGACGGAGTCGAGCCCCGGGCCGGGCGGGTAGGCTCCTCAGGAAGACGAATGCACGACGCACAAGAGGGAGCACCCGTGGCCACACAGCCCGCAGCCGGAGTCTGGGACGAAGACCCCGACGGCGCCTCGATCGTCCTGGCCACTGGCCGGCAGCGTCACGACCTCATGGTCGTAGCCGAGCCCTGGCTGCTGGCCGAGCTGGACGAGGCCTGGGGACGTCCGGTCTCCCGTGTGCGCCTGTCCTTCCTGCCGGGCGTGTCGGCACCGGCAGGCCCCGGCCAGGAGGACGCCCTGTGCTCCTACGACCGTGATGGCCGCGGCGTGCTTGTGGCGCGCGGCCGCACCAGTCTCTTCGAGGGCAAGCCCGCCCGCCGCACCACGGCCCTGGCGCGCATCGCCCCCGGCGCAGGTGTGCGCGCGGCCCTGCTGGTCACCCGGGCGGTGGGACTGGGCGGCTGCGCCCCAGGGGACCTCCTTACGATCGGCGATCACCTGAGCCTGGTCGGCGTTCCACTGTTTCCCGCGACTGTCCCGCAGGAGGCCGCCTGGGATCAGGCTCTGGCCACTGAGCTCGCCGGACTCGACGGCGTGCGCGACCCCGCCGTGGTTGCGCTTACCACCGGCCCGGTGCGCCCAAGTCCAACGGAGGCTCGCGTGCTGGCGGCCCTGGGTGCGGACGCCGTCGTCACCGATACGGTCGCCGAGGCCATGGCCCTGGCCGCCCGCGGTGTGCGCGTGGCCGGGCTGGCGTATGTGGACGCGGTGGCCGACGGCGTCGGCGCTGATCGCTCCGCGGCGGGCCGCCGTGCCGCCGCCGCGCCGCCCCCGGCCGAGTTCCAGCAGGCGCCCGCGCCGGACGTGGTCCTGGCTGCGGCGGAGAAACTGCTCGCCGCCCTGTAGGGGGCGCCCCGCGGCAGTGGTGATACGTGAGACAAAGGGGTGAACAGAGCCTGGTGAGGAAATAGTCTCTGCCCTGTGAAACCCTTCCTCATGCTGGCCGCCCGCGCCGACGATGAGCCCGCCGACGCCGAATACGAGGCCTTCCTGCTGCGCACCGGACTCGACGAGTCCTCCCTGATCCGCCACCGCCTCGAGGCCGAACCCATGCCGGAGATCGACCTGGCTGACTGGTCCGGCATTATCGTCGGCGGCTCCCCCTTCAACGTCTCCACCCCGCAGGAGCGCAAGAGCCCGGTGCAGCTGCGCGTCGAGGCCGAGTTGGACGACCTGGTCACCCGCGTACTAGACGTAGACTTCCCCTTCCTGGGAGCCTGCTACGGGCTAGGCCTGCTCACCCGCCACGAGGGCGGCGTCGTGGACGGCACCTACAAGGAGGAGGTCTCCTACCCGCAGGTGGAACTGACCGAGGCCGGGCGCGAGGACCCGCTGCTTCAGGGGGTTCCGGCGGCCTTCCGCGCCTTCGTGGCCCACACCGACGCCGTCACCGTTCCGCCCGCCGACGGGGTCGTGCTGGCCGGCTCGGCGTCCTGCCCCGTGCAGCTGCTGCGGATGCGCACCAACCTGTATGCCACCCAGTTCCACCCCGAGCTGGACGGCAACTACCTGGCTCACCGCCTGTCCTTCTACGCCGGCCACGGCTACTTCGACGACGACCACCTCGCCGAGGTCCAGGAGGACGTGCGCCGCCAGGACGTCTCCGACTCGTGGAAGGTGCTGTCCAACTTCGTGGCGCGCTATTCCCGTTGAGGGGCCTCGTTCGGCCGGGGCGTAACCGGCGCCGACGGGCGCGTACCGGCATGGACACGACTGTGGCACGGTGCCAGGATGAGTGAAGCCCGTGGACGGAGGTTCACGGAGCACCAATGTGCGAGGAGGGGCGCGTAGGTCGCGTCCCGCGCACGGAAGAAGGTTGAATCATGTCCCGCATCGTCATCGTCGGCGGCCATGGCAAGGTCGCCCTGCTGCTCGCCCCGCTCCTGGTTCAGCGCGGCGACGACGTCATCTCCCTCATCCGCGATCCCGCGCACGCGGACGACGTGTCCGCCACCGGCGCCACCCCGCTGGTCGTTTCTGTGGAGGACGCCAGCCAGCAGGAGCTTGCGGCGGCCTTCGCCGGGGCCGACGCCGTGGTCTGGTCCGCCGGCGCCGGCGGCAAGGGCGGCCCGCAGCGCACCGAGGCGGTGGACCGTGAGGCAGCTATCCGTTCCATGGAGGCCGCCCGGGACGCTTCGGTGTCTCGCTACGTGATGGTCTCCTTCGCGGGTTCCCACGGGCAGGAGCCGGTGCCGGCGGATCACCCGTTGCGCACCTACGCCATGGCGAAACTGGCAGCGGACCGCCACCTGGTCTCCTCCGACCTGGACTGGACCATCCTCGGCCCCGGCCTGCTCACGCTTGACGAGCCGACCGGGCGTATCGACGTCGGCCGCTTTGACGGCGGTGAGCAGGCGCCGACCTCGCGTGCGAATGTGGCCGCCGTAGCCGCTGCGGTGCTCGCCGACTCCGCGAGCATCGGGAAGGTGATTCCCTTCCGCGACGGCGAAACGCCCATTGCCGAGGCGATCGCCGACGTCCCCGCCGAGTACGCCGACTTGGACAGCTGAGCCGGACTGAGAACGGCGGGCCGACTCCGCGCCGACCTCTGCCGCCCGCGTGCCTGTACACCAGGTCCGCGGGCGGCCTGCATGCAGGCGGATCCGTGGCCCGGGCGGCAGGCTCAGGCTATGAGCCGTTCGGCCAGTGGGGCGAGGAACTCGCTGGTGCCGCCCTCCACGCGAATCGCGGCCAACTCGTCCACGGCCGTCGGGCCGCGGTTGATTACTACTAGTTCGGCGCCGCCGGCCAGTGCCTGCCGCACGATCCACAGGCCCGTGAGCACCGCCAGGCTCGAGCCCGCCACCAGCACGACGTCGCAGTGCCGGGCCGCCTGCATAGCCTCATCCATGACGGCCGGCAGGCTCTCACCGAAGAAGACGATGTCCGGCTTGAGCAGGCCGCCGCACTGCTCGCAGCGGGCCGCCTTGAAGTCGCAGGCCTCGGCGGCGGCCCGGTCGGCCTCCGGGGTGATGGCCACGCGGGCCGGGTTGGTTTCACGCGGGTAGTCGGGGTTCAATGCGGTCAGGCGCGTGTCCAGCTCCGCGCGTGGGGTTATGCGCCCGCAGTCCAGGCATACGACCCGGTCGTAGGCGCCGTGCAGCTCCCACACGGCGCGCTGCCCGGCGCGGGAGTGGAGCCGGTCGACGTTCTGCGTGGCCGTTCCCGTCAGCAGTCCGGCCTCCTCCAGCCGGGCCAGTGCCACATGCCCCGGCGTCGGGACCAGCGGCTCCAGTAGCCGCCAGGTGGAGTGAATGCGGGCCCATACCCACCGGTACCACACCGGGTCGGTGACGAATTGCTGGAAGTCCACCGGCTCCACGGGGGTGGTGCCCATGCCCCGGTAGTCGGGGATGCCGGAGTCAGTGGAGATACCCGCGCCGGTGACGGCGAGGGTGCGGCGGCCGGCCATTACCTCGGCGACGGCTTCGACTGCTGACTGCGTCACGGGTGGTCACGACCGATCCTTGAGCTGGAATGGTAAGGGTTACTCCTCGCGGCCGAAGTGGCTCACGAAGTTGCGGATGACCTGGCCGGCCACGTGCTCCTGCGAGCTGCGGGCCTCCGCCAGGATGTTGTCCACCAGTCCTGGGTCCCCGTAGCCGGCGTCGGAGTAGACCGAGACGCGCTGGGCGAAGCGCTCGGCGTCGAGCTCCGGATTGAACTGGGTGCCGTAGACGGCCTTACCGACCCGGATCATCTGCACCGGGCAGTCCGCAGAGCTGGCCAGCAGGGTGGCGTGCTCGGGCACCTCCACTGCGCCCTCGTGGTGGCCGACGAAGGCGCTGAAGGTCTGCGGCATCCCCGCCAGCAGCGGGTCCTGGCGGCCCGCAGCGGTCAGGTAGACGTCAGTAGTGCCGAGCTGCTCGCCGAACTCGCGGGAAGTGGCGGTGCCCAGGTAGCCGGCGAGCACCTCCAGGCCGAAGCCGGTGGCGAGCACGGGCACCCCCTCCCTCAGGGACACGGCCAGCAGCTCCCGCACCTGCTCCTCCACGCGCAGCTGGGTGCGCGTCTTGGCGGCCTCGGGGGTGGAGATGTCGTAGGGGCTGCCGCCGATGAAGACGCCGGAAACGTCCTCGGCTGAGAAAGAGCCGGAGTAGTCGACCTCCTCCAGGAGGATGTGCTGGAGGTATTCCGGCTGGAGGCCGCCCTGGGCGAGGAAGGAGTCGTATTCGCTCTGCGCGGCTTCAAGCTCGGGACGCGTCGAGACCATGATGAAGGGCTTCACGCGATTACCATACGGGTTTTCTTGCTCGTGGAGCGCGCCGCGCACGGGTGGGGCGGCCCACCCGGCGATGAGGGCGTACCGGCTCACCGGCGCCAGGCGGCGTGGGGTCAGCTCATCTGGGTGATCAGCCACCACAGCCATAGCCAGCCGGCGGTGGTGGCTGCGCCGACGACGATTGCGAACCACGCCTGTCCGTGCCCGGTGTCGTAGCTGTCGCGTATGCGGCGCAGCGCAAAAATACCCAGGCCGAGGGCGAGTAGGCCCACGCCGGGGATGGGACTGAGGACGGCGCATACGAGGGCGGCGACCGCGGCAGGCTCGGTGCGCTGCCGGGGCGCCTGGTAGCCGGGGCCGGCGAAGATCTCCCGCGGATTGAGTTTCTCGGTTCCCGGGAAGACGAAGTCGGCTGGGACGATCCGGGCGGGGTCGACGACATCGGGTTGCTCGGGGCTCATGACTTCATCGTGCCACGGATCGACCGGTCTGGGACTGCACGCGGATCAGCCCGCCAGGTGGGGTCGGGGAGCGAAGCGTCAATCGTCTGTGCCGACGGTGTTCTCGGTGCCTGCCCCGCTGCCCGCCTCGGCCGCCTCCGTGGAGGTGGTGGCGGTGACGCAGCCGGTGGGGGCGGAGACCACCTCCCCGGTCTTGAGCTGGCCGATCTCCTCCACGGAGAGGATGCCGGTGGAGTACTGCTCGCCCAGCACCACGGACACAGTGGGGTCGTCCGCGTCCTGTGTCTCATCAATCTGCACGACTACGGAGCCGGTGAAAGCGCGCGCGAGGGTGTAGGCATTGGTCAGGCCGCTCAGGGACGTGGTCAGCTGTACGTCGCCGCTGTAGTCTCCCTTGGGCCAGTCCGCCGTGTTGTTCACAGTCAGCCCGGCGTCTCCGAGGGTGTCAGCCACGCCGCCGGCCAGGCCCATGGTGTTGGTGCCGTTGTAGACGTTGACGGGGATTGAGGTGATCTCCACGGTGGTGGCGTCGGTGGGTGGGCAGGGCTGCACCAGGGGCGTGGTGTCCTCCTCCGCGGTTGAGAAGCCCGGATCGTAGATGGCAGGCAGTATGCCGCTCCAGACCATCAGGCCCACCACGGTCACTGCGGCCATGGCCGTCAGCACACCGCCGATCACGATTGTCTGCCGGCGCTTGAGGCGGCGCCGGTACTCGGCATAGGGATCAGCGGAAGTGCTCACGCCCTCAGGGTAGTGGACGGCTCGGGCTCGCGGGGCGTTGGCGGCGCAGCACCCTAGTGCGAACTTGTCCCTATACCGGTGCGCGATACGGGCTAGCCGCGGCCTGGTCCGCTGGTGGGCCAGTCAATGGCGGGCCAGTCAATGGTGGGCCTGTCAATGGTGGCGCGCCGCCACTGCTCCTGGGCGGCGCGAGTCGGCCTCCACCGCCCCTCCTCGGTCACGCGCCACCACCAGGGCTCCGGTATGGGTAGGACTGAGCCCTCGCTGACTGCTACACCGTGGAACATGATGCCGACGTCGATGGGCACCTGGGTGAACACGTCGCAGCGTTCCTCCCAGGGCACCAGGAACTGGTTGATGACGTACGGTGGCTCCCAGTCCCGTGGGAAGTCGACCCGGAATATGCGGGTGAGCTCGCGCGCGTCAGCAACCAGGCTCGGTCTCACGATCTCCAGGCTGGGGCGGAGGTCGGAGAAGTCCGTGAAGATGGCTACGGCGGCGTTGTCCGCGGTACGGGTGTAGGTGGCGGTGATGTCGCGGGCAAGCGCCAGGCTGACGACGTCCAGGACCTCAGGCACTTCCTGGGTGACTGCGGTGATAATGCGGGGCACTGCTGCTACTCCTTGAAGTCTGAGAAGTCCGAGTGGATGCGGGCTGACGTATATGGGGCGTATTGGGCGAGTCAGGTCTGCTGCGCGGCGGGGCCACGGTTGTTGGGCGTGCTGCCCTCCACCCCGAGGGCGCGCCTGACGTTCCCGGCGTCGCCGTCCAGGGTGTGCACCAGGTTCAGCAGCGGGCCCCAGTCGGCGTCGAAGTTGGATTCAAGGGGCACCAGCAGGCCGCGGCGGCGGCCGTAGCCGGTGGTCTGGCCGCCGTGGGCGGCGGCCACTCGCGCGGCGTCGACGCCGAGTTGTCGCATACCCGGGGCGCCGATGAGCACGGCTAGGGGCGTGGGCGGGCGCCTCACGGTCACTGGCAGGGAGGTATCGGCGCGGGCGTAGGTGCGCATGGCGAGCGCGAACTGCGGCTTAGCCTGCTCGGCCACTGCCCGGAACAGTGCGATGGCCCGGTCGCGGAATGCGGTGGGCGGCGTGGCCCCGGCAAGGTTCAGCTCCACGTACTCCTCCAGGCCGTTGTTGGTGCGAGAGGCAGTGAGGGTGCCAGTAAGGGTGCCGTTGTAGCCGTGGCCGGCCAGCACCAGGTGGACGGTGGGCATGTGCGCGCGGCAGAAGCCTGTTAGCGCGTCGCGGTCCCAGAATGCGCCGGCAGGCTCGTAGCCGCCCCAGGAGAGCTCGGCGTCGGGTAGCAGCTGCTCGGTGACCAGTTCCACGACGCCGCCTAGCCGGGTGCTGCGACGGGTGGGGTGATAGGCGGAGATTGACACGGTGAGGATGGGGCGGACGTCTCGCTGCACCATGTGCCGCGGGGATGCCGTCAGCTGCTGCTCCAGGACCTCGAGGGTCTGCCCGAGCTGCGGGATCAGGCGGCCGGAGCGCAGCTCGCGGTAGGTGGGGCCCTCCTGGACGAGCACGATGGTGCCGGTTGCGTCGGTGAGGCGGTCGAAGGCGGGAGTGACGGTGCTGTTCTCGGGGACTACCAGGATGGTGCGCTGGGAGCTTCCGGCGGTGCGGTGCAGCAGGTCTGCCAGCGGCTCGGTCAGGGCGACGACGGGGCCGGGGAGCCTGGTTACCCTGGCGCGGTTGCCGATCTGGGCGTCGAGCATAGGGTGCGTCATCTTGAAGGTGGGCTGCTCGGCCCGGGGTCCGCCGGGCAGGGCGAATGTTCCATGAGGCATGGGTGGGCGTGGCTCCTTCCGGGGACGGGCGAAGAGGGATGGCGGTGGATGTCGCGGCGCGCCGCACCGGACTGAGTTCGCATGGGTTGTGCGCACCGACTCGCGGCTGACGTTACTCTTGCGTGACTGCTGACGGAGTGCAGTGCTACGCGACGTAGCCGCCCCGACGGCCCCGCGGTCCCGATTCGGTACTTGTATCGGGCTGTATTACACCTGCAATTGATTCCTTCCTGTAGGCTGTTCTGGGTGGTATCAGCGGCATGGACATCGCATTCACGCAGGGTGAGCAGGAGATGGTGGATACCACCCGTGCTGCCGAGGGCTCGGTGAGCTTCGACTCCGCGCGCTTCGGATCTGCTCGCTGAGTCGGCTTGGAACGACCTGCCGGTAGGCGTCGGAGAGGCCGACGTTGATCAAGAAGACTTCCACGATTGAGTAAGTTGTGTCCTCAAGGAGGGGATGAGTATGGCCAACCAGATTGACAAGCGCTCCTACGACGTCGGCGCCTCACAGGAGGTGCAGGCGAACTTTGAGCGGGTCGCCTCGCGGCTCGAGAGCCTGATCAACCAGCGTGACAGCGACGTCAAGACCGCCATGGCCCAGTACCAGGCCGATGGCGTCTCGGATGAGTACCAGGCCAAGGAGCTGCGCTGGAAGAATGCAGCGGGCGAGGTGCGGGGGATCATTGCCACGCTGCGGCAGTCGATGCAGACCACGGATGAGGGCGCTCAGTCCACGCTGCAGCGCGCCCGCCAGGCCGTGGATGAGATCGGCTGACGGCGGTGTCGGCCTGGGACATCGATCCTGACGGCGTGGCGCAGGTGCTGTCTGATGAGCAGGCGCTGGTGGACTCCACCCCGGGTCAGGAGGGCGATTTCACCACCTCCCTGAACGGCGTCAGCGATGAGTTGGGAAACGTGGTCACGCCGTGCGCCGAGGCCAGCGGCATGGGTACGGACTCCAATGGGGAGGAACTCATGCAGTCAGCGCTCGTGGCTAAAGCGGTCATCGATTGGATCGATACGCACAAGCCGGACTTCGAGTCCGTCACCACGACGATCAGTAACGTGTTGAACAACACCGTTAAGGCGGTCGACGCCTACCAGCAGCACGATGAGGCGTCCGCGCTGGAGTTCCAGCGCCAGGCCCATTGATATCCCCCGACGTAGTGAGTTGACCCTATGGCTACCCCCTTTGATGAGACGAAGATCCCCGCTGTGGACTTCGACGTCGACTCGCTGAGCACTGCGGCGACGAACCTGAAGACGAAGGCAGGTGACCTGCGTACCTCCGGCTCGGACATCAAGACCAAGTGGGCGGGCATCCAGAACGTGTACAAGGCACCCGAGCAGGAGACCTTGTATGCCGCCATGGATCCGGTGGCGACGGACACCGACACGCTGGCCTCCGCCCTGGAGAGCATGGCCGGGTATCTGTCCACCTTTGCGGAGTCGATGTCCGGCATCAAGTCGCGGGCACAGACCTTGAAAGCGGCTGCGCCGCCTTCAAGGCGAAGATCAAGGACAACCCGGAGTGGGACCGTGATCAGGACCTGGTAGATGAGAACAACGGGCTGGTCATCACTGCCAACGGCATCCAGGTGGACATGTGGGATGCTGAACGGACCTGCGCCAACAACATCCGCGCCCTGGACGGCCTGGAGGGCTATCACGCCAACCCCACGGGTGACGACGACGAGCTCGGCTACGGCTACTCGGAGATTCCCGATGACGCCGAGGGCCAGGCTTGGGGCAGCCCGGTGGACCGGCAGGACGCCTGCCCGAAGAAGGCTGCGGTGTCCACCAAGCGTTTCCTGTGGGACGGGCTTGTGTGTGAGGGCCTGGGCGGCATGGTCAACGGCGTGCTGAATCTGGGCGGGGCTGAGTTCGAGGGCAGTGACGGCTTCACCCACGACGGCGAGCGTTTTGCCGCCACATGGCGGGGCATGAGCATGCTGCTCGGCTTCACCTGGAATGAGGACGGCAGTTATGCGGGCTGGCATCCCTCGCCTACGGCAACGGGCGCTTGGAAGGAGACTGCAAAAGGCTTCGTCTGCTGGGACGTGTGGGAGGATGACCCGGCCCGCGCGGCGGGCGGATTAGTGTTCAATGTCCTCTCCCTCGCACTTCCAGGTGTAGGCATCGCCACCAAGGTCACCTCCGGCGCCTCGAAGGCAGGTAGGGCCGCGCGCTGGGCTGCTGTGGTGGGCAAGGTGCTGAACTACTTGGACCCGCTTGGCATAGTGGTGGACATTACGTTGGGCAAGGGCTTCAAGGTTGTTCTGGGCAAAGTTGATCTGGACTTTACTGATCTTGACCTGCCTGGCCGCAGGGGTAGGGCGGACGGCGCCACCGACGCCAGTGTCGACGTCGACGCTCGCACCGATCTGCCTGACATGGGTGTAGATGTTGACGGTGGAGTGCGGAGCTCACGTACCCACGGTGAGAGTAATCAGACTCCGGATCTGGACGGGATTGATCTGGGCCGCAGCGACGTGGATGCGCCCGGCACGCGGCGTACCCCGGACATGGACGCCGCTCCTGATGCGCCCGATGCTCCGCATGCACGCGGTGGTGATGGGGGCGACGTGCCGGAGGGCGGCCGTAGGCCGGATGCCGATGCGACGCCCGACGGTGGCAGGGGTCCTGATGGGGATGTGAGTCCGGACGGGCGCACCCCCGATGCGGATGCGCCTGATGGGGTGCGTCGGACGCATAACGGTGATGCGGCTTCTGATGGCGGCCGCACGCCGGACGGGGATGGGGTCGCGTCGGATGGGGAGCGCTCGCCGGAGGTCAAGGACTCGCCCGACACCGAGCAGCGCACGCCAGACTATGACCCGGATAAGGATGCGTTCAACCGGGAGCATCGTCCCAGCACGGAGCAGACGGTAAAGGTTGATGCCGACAGTCCGCTGGTGCCTAAGCCGACTAAGCCCTTTGGCAAGGGTGTGGACTTGGAGCCGAACACCTGCTACGAGGTAGAGGGACGCGGAAAGTACTACACCAACGACGCCGGTGAGATTGTGCATGTGGAGGCGGACTCCGCTGTGCAGCGGCAGACGTGGTTGGGTAGGACTTCCACGACGATGAATCCGGATTTGAGGGATCCTCTGCCGAATGCGACGTATACGGTGGATGGGAAGTTCCACTATACGACTGATGATTGGGGTCGTACGGTGCGTCTTCAGGTGGATCGTCTGGATGTGGTTGATGCTGATGCGACATATGAGTCGAAGGCGGTGCAGCGGCGGATAGGCCATTATGGTGATGGTCTGGGTGGTGGCTTCCCGGGTGGTCACCTTGGTGGTAAGCGGTTCGGTGCGCCGCCGGAGGACATTAACGTGGTGCCGATGAAAGAGTCGGTGAACGGTAATCATCCGGGTAGCTTCTATGAGTTGGAGCAGAGGATCGCTGACAGCCCGGGCAACTACCGGAACATCGACATTACTATCGAGTACGACGGGCCGCCTGCCAACGCCGGCTCAGTGACCAGGCTGAGCGATGTGAATCCCGATGATAGGGTTCCGACGCAATGGACAGTGGCTTCGCAGGACGCCAATGGATTGGCGAGAACTCCGCAAACGTTTGAGAATCGGTAAGTAACGAGGAAGGGATAGAGTGCTGTGCCGCGTGGGTCGAAGTCGGTAGAGGCGATCTTTAATGAGACTGAAGAGTCTATAAGGAGTTGGATTCTCCAAGAGGGTGCTAGCCGCATCGAAATAACGATCAACAGGATCGGGCTGTATGGTCAGTTTGATCCGCAGCTGACCATTGATGGTGTAACGAGCAGGGTTATACCGCCGTACGGCACGAAACTGCCTTTTAGTGAGCTTCGTCGTGCGCAGGTTGTTCCTGGTCGGGGTGCGTGGACGTGGTGTCGGTTGTGGATGGATGCGTCTGATGGGGTGTTGCATCAGGAGTGTGATTGGATGCGTGAGCCGGTGTTCGAGGATTCGAGTGCTGGCGTGGGTGAGTATGCGATTGAGCTGGATCGGTATCCGCGTGATCCTGAGTTTGTTCCTGAGTGGTTGGCTGAGCGTGCTGCTGAGTATGAGAAGCGTAAGGAGCGTAATGCTCGTCGGCGTGAGGCGCGTCGTCGTAAGCGTGAGCAGGAGCGCGGCGAGTGAGCTGAAGCGGCGGCGGAATCCTGGTGTGTCCAAATCCATGACAAACACGCTTGGGGACGTTGACTTCCTGGGAGGAAACGTTGGAATCATGCGGACGCCGGATTGGCTTCGGTGGGTGTAGACGGTGTTTGTCATAGATTGTGACTGGCTCCAGGCGCACACGCCTCCACGGCCACCCGCCCTCGGACGGTAAGTCTCGTTGGAGGTGACGGGGGCCAACGCGAACGCGGACCCGATTTGGTGTCCGGATTCGGGACAAGCGGCGGTGCCGGCCTCGGCCGGCGGCAGCAGAACCGCGTGATTTCAACTACTTCTGCGCAGGGGCCAGGTGGCAGGTGTCTAGGTGTGCCGGAGTCGTTTGTCCGGGTCCCGGACACAAGCTCGCCCCGGAGCGGCTGGAACGCAGCTTGGAAATCGTTTCGGACGATCGTGACGCATGTGACCCCGCTCTGGGATGCGGTGCGTCTTCGTTCGCGGTAGTGTCGTTTTGGTAAACGCCGTTGCCAGTTTGACCCGAGCAGAGTAGAGGCAGGAACTCATGACCGAGTGGTCCTTCGAAGCACAGATGCAGGCCGTCGAGGCGCTGTCTGACGCCTGCGCACGCTGGATGCGCTCCGCCCACGTGGAGGAGATGTCCATCGAGGTCCAGGCCGTGGGCACCCGCGCCGGCGTGCGCAGCCGTGCGCTGCGCTCCTCCGGGCTAATGCGCCGCGGCGGCTGGGAGGACAACATCGTGCCACGGGAGGTCGTCGAGCCCGCCGTCAAGGTGCGCATCGCCATGGCCCGGCCCGGCGGCGGAGCCTGGACCAGGGGCGTGTTCACCATGAACAAGCAGGACTACCAGCTGATCTCCGACTTCGACTACGACCACGAACCCGTCCTCAACCCGCCCTACACCCCCGAGGATGTCGCCCAAGAGCTTCAGCTCTTCCCCCGCGACCCCAAAGCGACCCCGGACTGGATGAAGCAGAACCGGTGAGCAGCCCCTACCCTGACTATCCCGTCTCGCCACAGTTTCCCCAGCAGCGGGCCTCGGTGCCGCCCACACAGGCTCAGCCCGTACCCGGCGGCCCATACCCGGCATTTCAGGTGCCGTACCCGGTCCCGCCCGGGACACCGCAGCAGGTGCCGCCCCCGCCCTATGGCGGGCCGCACTACCCGCGGGCGCGGCCCCGGCCGACAGCCTCAATCGCTTGGTTCATGGGGCTATTCGTATTCGGCTTCTATCCCGGCGTCGGAGCGATCATAACGTCGGTCATTATGATCGCCGTTGGCTTGAACTGCCGTAAGGATCCCGAACCTGTACGGACGAATGGCACGGCCGCCGCGAGCTGGGGAATCAACTATCTACTGGCTACCATCGTGTTCCTCGGTAGCTTCCTTGTGTACTTGTTCGCCTTCATGCCTGATGACGGTTCAGACGACTTCCTACCGTGGGGGCTGCCGGTTCTGGCCTGGCTGCTCATCTCCCTGATCCACGTGATCATCTGCATCGCCTTCGGCGTCCGGGCGAGCCGCGGCAAGGTCGTGCCGTTCCGCGGCATCCCCTTCATCAAGTAGCCGGGCACCCCGGCCTCGGGTCGGCATGAAGCTCACTCGCCGGTCGGCGTGAAGTCGCCGACCTGAACCAGGCGCGGCTTGCGTCCCCGACGCACCCACCAGCCGCGCCCGGGCCGCAGATGCTCCGCCCGCACACCGCCGATAAGCGCCCCCTCGCCGCGGTCACCGTCCATGATCAGGCCGGTCGCCCCGGTGTCCCGCAGCGCCTGCAGCAGCTGGTCGTACAAGGCCCGCGAGGCCCCGGCCACCGGCCGGGCCAGCACCACATTCAGGCGCAGATCCCGCGCCGAGGACAAGAACGGGATGAGCGGCCCCAGCGGCCCGTTGCCGCCTGAGGACAGGATGTCATAGTCGTCCACCACCAGCACGATCCGCGGCCCTTCCACCGCCTCACCCGCCGCCAGGGCATCGGAGCGGCGCTGCAGCTCCTGCGCGATCGACGCCGACAGCCCGCCGGCCAGCGCCGTCGACGTCGCGTGCCCACCCAGGAACGCCTCCGGGCAGGCCCCGGCCGTCGTCCGCCGCACGTCATAGACGCCCACCACCAGCTCATCGGGCGTGTGCCGCTCAACCAGCGACTCGATCACGCCGCGCAACACAGTACTCTTGCCGCAGCCCGGATCGCCCAGCACCAGTAGATGCGGGTCACGCCCTCCAAGGTCCAAATTGATCGGCGTCATCGTGTCCTGGAACAGTCCCAGCGGCAGTAGCTCCGGTTCCTGCTCACCGTCGGGCAAGTCCGCCGGGTCAATACTCTCCGGCAGCATGCGCACGGGTGCCGGCAGCGGCCCCGACCACGCATCGCCGATCTGCTCCGCCAGCGCCTGCAGGGCCGCACCGACGCCGTCCGACAGGTCGGCATCCTCAACCACCGGCAGCGCCACCTGGGCGAACAGCCTGTCCGTGCGCAGCACCCGCCCCGGCGTATCCGCCCGCAGCGTGGCCGAGAGCTTGCGCGCCACCAGCGAATCCGCCGGATCGTTCAGCCGCAGCTCCAGGCGGGTGCCCACCAGCGACTGCTGCGACATACGCAGGTCATTGCCGCGCGACAGCGTCATCACCGCATGCACCCCCAAACCACCGCCACGCCGCAGCACCTCATCCAGCGGGTCCTCCAGCTCCGGGAAGTCCGAACGCAGCAGGCCCAGACCGTCCACCAGCAGCACCACGTCCGCGCTGGCCAGCTCGGGCAACTCGCCCGCGGCGTGCCGGGCGCGCAGCACCTCCAGGGAGTCGATGTGACGTGCGGCCAGAACCCGCTCGCGCTGGTCCAGCATCGCCACCACCTCCTCCAGTACGCGGCGCATGCGCTCCCGGTCCCCGCGCGTGGCCACGCCGCCCACATTCGGCAGCGCCGCCAGCCGCGACAACCCGCCGCCGGTGGCATCCACCCCGTAGAAGGCGAGCCGATCCGGGGCATGGGTCAGTGCTGCCGCCGTGGCCAGCGTCCACAGGAACGTGGTGCGGCCGCTCTGCGGCGCCCCAACCACGGCCACGTGCCCGCCGCCCACAGTCAGGTCCGCCAGCCACGGCTGCTGGCGCTGGCGGGCGGGATCATCCACCAGCCCCACCGGCACCCTGGGCCCGGGACCGGCAGGGGCGGGCACCCGCAGCCCGACGGCGTCGCGCCGCAAAGGTCCGCCAAGCACGCTCGTCAGCGGCAGACGGGCAGGCAGCGGCTGCAGCCATACCGGCGCCATGGGCTCAGCGGCCCGGCTCAGCTGAGCCACCACGGCATCCACCACCGTCTGCCGTGTGGTGTGCTCCTCCGGGACGACGGCCTGCGCCGCCGTCGGCTCCTCGCCCTCCAGGCCGTTGTACACCGGCAGCAGCAGCGGCACCTGCTCCTCACGGTCGGCAGGGACGGGCTCGGCCTCCACCTCCTCCACCGGGCCGGAGACGTAGCCGGCCCGGAAGCGCGTGAACACGCTAGTGTCCACCTTCAAGTACCCGTACCCGGGGGAGGCGGGCAGGTGGAATGCATCCGGCACCCCAATCACCGTGGAGGACTCCCCCTCGGTGAAGGTACGTAGGCAGATCCGGTAGGACAGGTAGGTGTCCAGACCCCGCAGCTTGCCGCCCTCAATACGCTGGCTTGACAGCAGCAGATGCACGCCTATGGACCGGCCGATGCGCCCAATCGTCAGCAGCAGGTCCACGAAGTCAGGATTCGCCGTCAGCAGCTCCCCGAACTCGTCGATGATGACGAACAGGTGCGGCATGGGCGCCATCTCCGGATGCTCCTCGCGCAGCCGCCGATAGTGGGCGATATCGGGGGAGGAGCCGGCATCCCGCAGCTGCTTCTGCCGACGCACCACCTCCCCGGCGATCGAGGCGCGCGCCCGCTCGATGAGCCCGGCGTCGTCGGCCAGGTTATCCATCAGCCCCACCACGTGCGGCAGGGAGGCGAAGGGCGCGAAGGCGGCGCCACCCTTGTAGTCAACCAGGATCATCGACAGGTCCTCCGGGCCGTGGCCGACGGCGAGCGCAGTCACCAGGGTGCGCAGCAGCTCGGACTTGCCAGAACCGGTCGCGCCCACGCACAGCCCGTGCGGCCCGACCCCCAGCTGGGCGGACTCCTTCAGGTCCAGCAGCACCAGTTCATGGTTGTCATCGGTGCCCAGCGGCACCCGCAGGAAGTCACGGGCCGAGCGGGGCCGCCAGGCCGCGGGCACATCAATGCGCCTGGGATCGTCCACTCCCAGCAGGTCAGCCAGCGAGGTGGCGGAGGTGTCTTCCACTTCCCGCTCGGCGGCCGCCCCCAGCGACAGCGGCGCCAGCGCCCGGCACACGCCCTCAGCGGCCGCCGGGCCCAACTCGTCGGGGGTCACCACGGTGGGCGGGATCGGGGCGGCGTCATTATCGATCCTGCCTGAGGCGTCAGTGACCGGCCGCAGGTCCTCCACCAGCACCGTGCCGTCCTCACGCACCGTCAGCCGCAGCGACGGGTCGGAGGGCTCATCCAGACGGTCGGTGACCAGGTGAAGGACGGTCGCCCCCACGTCCTGCGCCCGCAGGGAGGCGTCGGGGATCGCCAGGGACTGGGCCGGCCCCTCGGCGTCGACGACGGCGAGCAGCCGGGTCCGACGCCGCTGCGCGCCGCCCGTCCCGATCCGCGCCACCTGCGCAGCGGCCTTCGCGGCGGCGGCGATCTCGGGCCGCAGCACCCGCTCCAGGTCCTGCTGGTCCGCCCCCACTCGACGCATCGCCACCGGACCGTCGAAGGCACCATGAATGCGCAGGTGGGGGAGCCGGGCCACGCCCTCCCACGCCCGCGCCACGGACTTGTCATAGGCGAGCGCGATATGCAGGTCCTCCGGGGCGTGATGCACCGCCGCCTGCACCAGCAGGGTGCGGGCCAGGGCGCGGGTGACCTCCCGGGGACCGATCAGTGACACCTCGCCGGCCGCGTCAAGATCAACGGTGGCGGGCATCGCGTACTGCACCGCGTAGCTGTCCACCAAGGTCTGCGCCTCCCGCACCAGCAGGGGATCAGCCTGCGCCACGGCGTCGGAGCGGGGCATCGCTGCGAGCGGATGAGGCACGTCGGCGGTACCCAGCCGCAGCCGCAGGAAGTCACTATCGGTGCGACGTCGCTCCCAGCGCCGGTCGGGGGAGATCGCCCAGGAGGCCAGCGCCTGCGGGGCGGGGTGGGCCTGGTAGGCGTGCTTGCGCAGCTGACCGGCGGCGGCCTCCAGGCCGCCCGCGGCGTCCGCGAGCGAGTCGAGGTAGCGCTCGCGGCGCTCACGGCGTTGACGGGCCTGCCCGTTACGGCGGGACAAGGTGGCAGCCAGCATGCCGATCACGGTCACGAGCATCACCACCGAGCCGAGGATCGCGAAGATCAGGTTGGACCGCAGCAGCGTCATCATCAGCATGGATGAGCCGGCCCCGGCCAGGGGCAGCATCATCTGGAACGGGAACCCCTGACCCGCACCGGTATCGGACAGCTGCGGGGGCGCGGGCAGCACCATCGGCTCGGGCAGCTCCAGCGGGCGGCGTAGGCGCCCGGGGCGGTGGACGGTGCGGATCATGCCTCACCTCCCGCAGCGGTTCGTGCAGTGCCTTGCGCAGACCGGGCAGCCGCATCCACTGCGCGCGCGGCCAGTGAGGAGAAGGCGAAGCCGGTAGGACGCCGCAGAGGAGTGGGACCGGGACGCCCCAGCGCGGTGTCATACGGGACTAGCACCTCGTCGGGGTGCAGACGTGGGATGAGCGGGTGCCCGGGGGAGGTGGCGACTACTGCGTGCAGCACGACGGGAGACCGGCGCTCCAGGCCGGGGGCAGCGGGGGCCGTGCCGGGTAGACCGTCAGCGGCGCCGGCCTCAGTGCTCATCACACCGGCCGGGCGGTTGGGCAGGACCTCGTTGAGCACCTTGTTGAGCCTCCCTACGAGTATGCGGCTGCGCTCGACCTCGCGGCGCCGTGCCGGGGACACCAGCACAATCGCGTGGTGAAGCTGGGCAATCTCCGCCAGCTCGGCGGGGGACAGGAGACCGAACTCGGTCAGGCAGGTATCGAAGAAGTGCCCCAGCTCGCGCCGTGCCCTATGCCACGCCTGTAGCGGTGCCATGTCCGCCGACGTGACCCGCAGGCAGGAAGTCAGGCCATCCGGCCCGCAGCCAGCCGCGCCGCGTAGCACCGGCCCGCTCTCCGCTGGAGGCACCGCGGCGGGCACAGGATCCGCCAGGGGCCAGGAGCGGGAGAAGGGCAGCTGGTCGGCGGCGGAGGCAGGGCCTGGCGACGCGGACAGCAGCAGTGCCGGCGCCCGCCTGGCGCGGGTCAGCGCCCCGGTCAGCTGCAGGGCCACGGTGGTGGCCCCACATGCAGGCACCAACGGCACCACGACAATACGGCAGGTCAGCGGCAGCGGCTGCGTCAGGTCCCGATGTGTCTGCGCAGCGGCGCGGCGCCACGCAGGCGCCCCGGTCAGCACCAGGGCGCACAGGTCAAGTGGGCGGCGCAGGCGGTCCATACGGGCGGCGTCTGCGCGGCGCGTCAGTGAGCTCCGCAACTCCGGCGCAGTCATGAGAACAGCCCCAGGAGGTGGGTGAAGAGCCCGTCGAGGCCGCAAAGCAGCGGCACCGTGGCGATGGTGGCCGCCGCCTCCAGCACGTCACCCAGGCGGCGCAGGCGCACGCGGGTCTGATCGGCGCTCTGGTAGAGGGCGGCTGCCGCCAGCACCAGGACGACGACGCCCAGCAGCACGCCACGCTGCGGCCACGGCAGCGGGGAGGCCAGTATCAGCGGCGCCGGCAGACAGGCCAGCCACAGCGCAATGACCTCTGCCCGCAGCGGGAAGGCGCGTGAGCGCAGCGCCGCGGCAACCACCACGGCCACGGCCAGCCAGTGAGCCCACGGATCCTCCTGCCGCGCCAGGCTCGCCGTCGCCCATGCCAGCGCGGCTGCTGCCACCAGGCAGGAGACCAGCAGCGAGTCGTGGGCGGCGGACAGGCTGCGCCGGGCACGATCGCGTGGTGGCAGCACCCCGGTCAAGGCCGTGTCATCCAGCCGGGCCGCACCGGAGACCAGCAGCGCGACCCACGGCAGGCAGCCTGCCAGTACCAGCGCGAGCACCGCCAGGACGCCGTGGGCCAGCTTCGTGGTGGGGCTCAGGGCGGCCACAAGCATCCAGACGCCCTCGGCGCCGAGCCCGACGGCGGCCCCCGCGATCCAACCGGGGCGGTCGAGCGCCAGTCCCAGGGCGGCCGTCACCAACAGGACCAGGGCCAGGGCTGCGAGCACCCCGGATTCGGTTCCGATCCTCGCCAGGGTGAGGCTCTGCGCCGCCAGCAGCCCCAGCAGCAGGCAGGCGCCCAGGACGTCGGCGCCCGACGGGCCGGCACCGCCGCGCCGGAGCACGACTACGGCGGAGAGCAAAAGCAGGCTCACAAGCGCCACCCAGGTGTGCGCCGTCGGCGTGAGTGCTTGGAGCTCGGGCCAGGTGGCGAGCGCGGTTAGAACGCCGATGAGGATGCCGACCCCGAGCGGACGGTCCGTGCGCCGCCACCTACCGGGATGCGCCTCGGTGAGATCTGCCATGGCCTCGCTCAGGTCGGACACGCGCGCGGGTGGCGGAATCTCGTCGTCGGCCACAACGCGCAAGACCTCGCCGTCGAGCACTTCCTGGGCGGCCAGGTCCAGCTCGGGGTCCACCAGGCGGCCGTCGGCGCGCACAAGGCGCAGCGCCAGCGGGGTGCCGGAGTGGCTGGACTGGTCGCCCAGGAGGGACAACAGCGTCGGCATCTGAGTGCCGACCGGCTCGGTGGAGGGCACAACCAGCTCGGCCCGCGACCGGTCTGCCACAAGGGTAATGCGGGTGTAGGGGATCATTGCTCTGCTTCCTGGGATGCCTGTGCCGCTGCATCCGTCGGCTGGGGAGGCGCGGGCGCCACGGTGGCGCTGTCCGTGGGGGTACTTGTGCTTCCGCCCGGGGTACTGCGGATCGAGTCCAGGTGCGTGGAGACGTAGGCGTAGCCCACGCAGCCACTGCACGCAAGGGCAGCGACCACGAGTGACGCGATCAGCCGGGGCGCCTGAGCCCGGCTCCTCCCCGGCGTGCGGCCACGTTCCAGGGCGTCGCGCAGGCGCGCATGGTGCACGCGCGCGGAGTCGAGGACCGCCTGCTCGTTCTCACGCGGCATGGGCGTTGTCCACCTGACTGGGTCGGCTGGGCGGCGTCACCGCGCCGCATGCGGTTGGGGCTGGTGCCGGGTTCATCCGACCATCCTTGAGGGGGTTTCGGAGTCGGGGTCCGTGAAGCCCAGGTCTTGCCGGGCGCGCGCACGCTCCCGCTCCCTCTCCTTGGCCCTGAGCGCCTTACGGGTGACGCGGGGTGGGGCGGGTGCCTGCGGCAGGGGCTCGGTGACCGGTTGCTGAGCGGGCTCGGGAGGCGGTGGGGGTGGAGGTGCCGGCTGCGGTGGCACAGCGGGCGGCAGCGGCATGGATGTCGGCTGGGTTGCTTGCGCCGGCACTGCGCGCAGCGCAGGCGGTGTCTTGGCGGGTGAAGGTGCGGTCGTGGCTGGCTCGGCCGGCGTCGGCGTGATCATGGGAGATGCCGGGGGAGCTGCGATCCGCTGCGGCTCGGCGGGAGGCTGCGGGGGCGCAGACGCCGCACTCGCCTCCAGGGCTCGGGCGGCCGACGCGTCAAGGTCGTCCAGGGTCCCGCGCGACGGATCCGGGCCCTGCCGGACGTCCAGCACAGCGGCGCCGGCCGCTGCGCCTAGGCGCGCAAGTGGCAGCAGGGAACGCGCCGTCCCGGTGGGGAGCCCGGCGTCGGCGTCGACGGTGCGCAGTCCCAGCAGGCGGCCGCCGACAGCTCTGCCGTACAGGCAGTGGCTCACGAGCTGTGCCAGGAGCAGGCCGAGCGCCCCCAGTACGAGCGCAAGCCTGAGCAGTGCCGACCCCGGCACAACTAGGCCGACAGCCAGGGGTAGCAGCACGATGGCAAGGTCAATCGCAATACTCTCCGCAACCACCTGCCGCGGTGCCGGTCGGCAGCCGACAGGGAGTGGCGGCATTGCCGCGTATGGAGTCTGTGAGGCCTGTGAGGTCAAGTTCTACCTCCTTCACCCGGGTCAGGGCTGTTTCGGGTGACGCGGGGGCCGCCACCGAATGACAATCGCGTTTCGATTACGAGTATGGCACGGATGTGCTCATAGTCGTATGTGGGGTTGCATGCATTGCCGACGGCGAGCGCGCCGCAGGGTGACGGGGTAGTGGAGAACTCAGGCTGCGGCCAGCGCCATATCGCCGGGGCGGATCCAGCCGCGGGCGCGCATGAACTCGCTGATGGCCAGGGTGAGCACCGCCGGGGCCACGAACTGGAACAGCACGATCGTGGCCAGCAGCTGTCCTGTGGGCATGGCGCTGCTCATGGTCTGCCAGGTCATGATCTGACCGACCAGCCCGGCCGAGCCCATCCCCGAGCCGACGGCGTTGGACTCCATGTGCAGCACGGCGGTGGCCACCGGCCCGAGCAGCGCCGACGCCAGCGTGGGCGGCACCCAGATAAGTGGTCGGCGCAGGATGTTCGGCATCTGCAGCATGGAGGTGCCCAGGCCCTGCGCCAGCAGCCCGGACCAGCGGTTCTCCCGGAAAGAGGCGACGGCGAAGCCCACCATCTGGGTGGCGCAGCCGATCGTCGCTGCCCCGGCGGCGATGCCGGACAGTCCCAGGATCACGCCGAGGGCCGCCGAGGAGATCGGCAGGGTCAGCACCATCCCCATGATGACGGCGACGATCACGCCCATCAGCAGCGGCTGCCGCTCGGTGCCCCAGTTGACCAGCTGCCCCAGCGCCGTCATGGCGGAGGAGATGGGCGGGCCTACCAGCAGCCCGACGCCGCCGCCCACGACGACGGTGGTCAACGGCGTCACCAGGATGTCCACCGGCGTCCTGCCGGAGACCAGGCGGCCGACCTCGATGGCCACGCACGCCGCCACGAATGCGCCCAGTGGCTCACCCGGGCCGCGCAGCAGCAGGGCGGTGCCGACGTCGTCGGTCAGGATGGCGCTGCCGGCCAGCAGGCCGGACGCCTGGGCGCCGACCTGCCCGACGGCGGCCGCGGAGATGGTGACGAAGGCGTCGGCCCCCAGGCGGCGGGCCGTGCCCAGGCCGATGCCGGCGCCGGTGATTGAGGAGGCCACTCGCCCCATCAGCACGATGAGGCCGCCGACCGTCCCGGGGATGAAGGCCCCGATCTGGGTGAGGATCGTGCCGATGATCAGGGTGGCGAACAGGCCGTGCGCCATGCCGGTCAGGCCCTCGATGAAGAAGCGGTTGCCGAAGGCGCGCAGCCAGTCCAGCGGGCCGTGCCCCTCGGCGGCGGCAGCTGAGGAGGGGGCCGTGGCGGCCTTGCCCGTGGCGGTGTTGTTGCTGGTGGCGGCGGACTTGCTGGCGGGGATGGGCTTGGAGGATGCGGACATGGGGCCTCCCCTGGATGGCAGGACGGCGTGGGAGCGCGCGCCCGCGCTAGGTGTCAAGACACTCAAAGGATAGCCGAGAGCCGTCAGGTGTCATGACACAAGTTGCGTGAGCCGCCTCTCCCGCGCGCGTGGCTAGGGCGTGCGGCCGGGCCAGCGGGGCGGAAAAGTGTCCGAAAACGGCACAAACGTCCCGGGGCTACCGTGTCTTACCTCGTGAAACCGCACGATCTCAACGAATCGCCGCCGTCGAACAAGGGGGCGCCGACGCGTTTATGCCGGATTCGGACATTCGCCCTGCGGAGTCAGCCGGGGGATCAGCGCAGAATGCCGAGTTCGCTCAGGCGCGACTCGATGGTGTCCAGCTGTGCCTCGGTGTCGGCCTCGATGGTGTGCGCGTGCCAGCCGTTGGTCAGCTCGGACAGGGTGGAGGACTCGGCCATGCGCTCGAGGAAGAGATCCAGCTCGGCGTGGTTGTGTATGAGCAGGTCCACAGTGATCTGGCCGTACAGGCGGTGCTCGATGATCGTGTCCAGCGCGGTGCCGCCGGCGTCGATGATCGCGGCCAGCTCGGCGGCCACCTGGTCGCGTCCGTGCTGGACGTGGAAGACGCGGCGCGGGCGGGAGCTGGGGCGAGCCAGGACGTAGCCGCGGTTGGTGGCGCGGATGGCGTGGCCGGCGGCGCGCAGCAGGGCGACGTCGCCGACGACGATCTGCCGGGAGACGCCCAGTTGCTCGCCCAGCCAGGCTGCGGCCAGCGGGTTGGTGGCGTCCTTGAGGCGGGCCAGGATCGCCTGCCGGCGCTCGGTTGCGTCCATGGTCGTCTCGCGGTCCTCTCCTTGGTGGGCTCGCTGCCGTGCGGTCGGCCTGTGTGAGGCGGCTCATGGGAACGTAGCACGGTTGAGGGGAAGTTGTGGGGGAGACGGAATGGACTGGGGTGATGAGCGGCGTCGGTGCGGCGGGCAGGCAGTTGCGACACGCCGGGCGCGGGTGCGGGCCGCGAGGTATTTTCCCCGGCCAGTCCCCAGGCTGGGGACTGAGGGCGCGGTGTGACGCAGGGGTGCCTGTGGGTAACTCGGGGCTAAGGGGGCGAATTCGTGTCAGACCCCCGCGAGACCATGAACTAGCCGATCCGGCGTCGCGTTGCCGTCGTGGCGCCGGGGGCGGCGGGCGGGGCGGCTGTGCCCGCTCCACAACCGCATCCACAGCGTCAGGCGCGCTGTCCACAGCTCCGGAGGGTCTATGCACAACAACACGTCAGACACATCATCTTGGGGTGGTGGCGCTCCTCGACCCCCAGGGGTAGTGTTTTGAGCAGCAGGGGGCGCTTGCCCTCCCGAGAACTACATGGGTGTGATTACAACCGGGTAGGTTCCCGTCCGCTGGGGCCGCCGGAGTGCACGCGCACCCGAACCATCAACCAACCGCTCCAACTACTCGCTGCCAGGAAGTGACCGACATGGCCATCACCGTCTACTCCAAGCCCAACTGCGTCCAGTGCTCCGCGACCTACCGCGCCCTGGACAAGGCCGGCCTGTCCTACGAGACGGTTGACATCACTCTCGACGCCGAGGCCCTGGAGCAGGTCCGCTCCCTCGGCTACGCGCAGGCTCCCGTGGTCATGGCTGGCGGCGAGCACTGGTCTGGCTTCCGCCCGGACAAGATCAAGGCCCTGGCCGCCGCCGTCGAGGCCGCCGCCATCTGAGTGGGGCCAGGCGTTCGTGAGTGACCGCCCCCTGCTCGTCTACTTCTCCTCTACCTCGGAGAACACCAGTCGCTTTGTTGAGCGGCTCGGCTACCCCAGCGCACGCATTCCGCTGCGCCCGGGGGATGAGCCGCTGAGCGTTGACGAGGACTACATCCTCGTCGTCCCCACCTACGGTGGTGGCGCCATCAAGGGCGCCGTGCCCAAGCAGGTCATCAAGTTCCTCAACGACCCGCACAACCGGTCGCTGTGCCGCGGCGTCATCGCCTCGGGCAACACCAACTTCGGCGAGGCCTACGGCATCGCCGGCGACATCATCGCCAGCAAGCTCAACGTCCCCTTCCTCTACCGGTACGAGCTGCTCGGCACCCCTACCGACGTCGAACGCGTCAAAGAAGGATTGGACAAGTTTTGGCAGAAACGCTGACGGCCCCGGCGAGCACCGCACCGAAGACCACGGTCTCCCCGGACCTCGACTACCACGCCCTGAACGCCAAGCTGAACCTGTACGACGCGAACGGCATGATCCAGTTCGACGCCGACCGTGAGGCCACGCGCCAGTACTTCCTCCAACACGTCAATGACAACACCGTCACCTTCCCGTCGCTTGAGGAGAAGCTGGACTACCTGGTGCGGGAGGGCTACTACGAGCAGCAGGTGCTGGACCGCTACAGCCCCGAGTTCGTCAAGGCCGCCTTCAAGGCCGCCTACGCCTACGACTACCGCTTCGAGACCTTCCTGGGCGCCTTCAAGTACTACACCTCCTACACGCTGAAGACCTTCGACGGCAAGCGCTACCTGGAGCGCTTCGAGGACCGCGTCACCATGGTCGCCCTGGCGCTGGGTGACGGCGATGAGTCGCTGGCGCTGGACCTGATCGGCGAGATAATGTCGGGCCGCTTCCAGCCGGCCACCCCCACCTTCCTCAACGAGGGCAAGGCCCAGCGCGGCGAGCCCGTCTCCTGCTTCCTGGTGCGCATCGAGGACAACATGGAGTCGATCTCCCGCGGCATCAACTCCGCCCTGCAGCTGTCCAAGCGGGGCGGCGGCGTGGCTCTGTTGCTGAGCAACCTGCGGGAGATGGGCGCGCCCATCAAGCGCATCGAGAACCAGTCCAGCGGCGTCATCCCGGTGATGAAGCTGCTGGAGGACTCCTTCTCCTACGCCAACCAGCTGGGTGCGCGCCAGGGCGCCGGCGCCGTCTACCTGCACGCCCACCACCCGGACATCCTGCGGTTCCTGGACACCAAGCGGGAGAACGCGGATGAGAAGATCCGTATCAAGACCCTCTCGCTCGGCGTCGTCATCCCGGACATCACCTTCGAGCTGGCCCGCGCGAACGAGGACATGTACCTGTTCAGCCCCTACGACGTCGAGCGCGTCTACGGGATGCCCTTCGCGGACATCAACGTCACCGAGAAGTACCGCGAGCTGGTGGCCGACGAGCGCATCCGCAAGGACAAGATCAACGCCCGCCAGTTCTTCCAGACGCTGGCCGAGATCCAGTTCGAGTCCGGCTACCCCTACGTCATGTTCGAGGACACGGTCAACCGGGCCAACCCGATCAAGGGCAAGGTGGTCATGTCCAACCTGTGCTCGGAGATCCTGCAGGTGTCCGAGCCCAGCGTGCTCAATGAGGACCTGTCCTACGCGCACGTCGGCAAGGACATCTCCTGCAACCTGGGCTCCCTGAACATCGCCAAGACCATGGACTCCCCGGACTTCGCCCGCACCATCCGCACGGCCGTGCGCGGGCTGACCGCGGTCTCCGACCAGACGGAGCTGGAGTCCGTGCCGTCGATCAACCGCGGCAACCGCGAGTCCCACGCGATCGGCCTGGGGCAGATGAACCTGCACGGCTTCCTGGCGCGCGAGCGCATCCACTACGGGTCGGAGGAGGGGCTGGACTTCACCAACGTCTACTTCGCCTCCGTGCTGTTCGCGGCGCTGACCGCCTCGCATGAGCTGGCCGTGGAGCGGGGAGAGACCTTCGTCGGATTCGAGGACTCCAAGTACGCCTCCGGCGAGTTCTTCGACAAGTACCTGACCCAGGACTTCGTCCCGGTCACCGAGCGGGTTCGGGAGGTCTTCGCCGCGTCGTCGGTGCACGTGCCCACGCGCGCGGACTGGGCGGAGCTGGCGGAGAAGATCAAGCGGGACGGCATCTACAACCGCAACCTCCAGGCGGTGCCGCCCACGGGGTCGATCTCCTACATCAACCACTCCACCTCCTCGATCCACCCGATCGTCGCCAAGATCGAGATCCGCAAGGAGGGCAAGATCGGGCGCGTCTACTACCCGGCGCCCTACATGACCAATGACAACCTCGAGTTCTACGAGGACGCCTACGAGATCGGGCCCGAGAAGATCATCGACACCTACGCCGCCGCCACCCAGCACGTGGACCAGGGGCTGAGCCTGACGCTGTTCTTCCCGGACACCGCCACCACCCGCGACGTCAACCGGGCGCAGATCTACGCCTGGCGCAAGGGCATCAAGTCGCTGTACTACATCCGCCTGCGCCAGGCCGCGCTCACCGGCACCGAGGTGGAGGGCTGCGTCTCCTGCATGCTGTAAGGCTGTGCCCGAATGAGGCCGTTGAGTTGAGAGCGCTCCGGTGGTGGCGATTCGGACGTGAAGGCGGCTATCGGGCGAATCCGGTACGCGAAACCCGGCTCGCCCACCGTCCGGAAGGCTGCCGGGCTCACTTCGCAGGACTACTGCCCTGAGCGGTGCGTGGCTTACTTCGTCAGCGCCAACCGGCGCAGATGCCAGTTTCGTGGCGGGGCTACTCGTCGGCACCGAGGTGGAGGGCTGCGTCTCCTGCATGCCGTGACGCGCGAGTCGCTAGGCGCTCACATGACCGGGAGAGGTGTCAGTGGCCTAAGCCGGGTGTGTTAACTACGCCGGTTCGCGGTCTGCTACGCCGGTTCACCGTTTACTACGTCGGTTCACCGTTTGCTACGCCACTTAGCCGTTTGCTGAAGGCCTCTGAGGTATTCAGCAGGCCGTTAACTAGCGTTGTTAACGGCGAAGTGGCGTAGTAAAGGCGCGGCGGGGTGGTGGGTGCTCGCGGTCGTTTGCGGCGGTAGTGTCGGTGCGGCGGGGCCGCCTGGAGGTGGCGAGAGCGGTGTTTGCGAGTGTTGCGTGTGATGCAGTTGGGGCGTATGGGGTTGGTGTGGCGCCTGCCGGGAGGTTACAATTCGGTCTACGGTACAAAGATAGGTACGTTTGACCCCGACTTTTCTGCATGACTTCGTTGAAAGTTGGTGGCTGGAGGGGGTCTGAGGGGTGTCGGTGGCGCTTGGCTTGTTTTCAACGAAAGGTGGTAGTTTTGGCTTGGTGCCAGTCGGTTCCGTGGGGTGCTTGCGGAGCCGGTGGCGATCTCGGGCCTGGAAGTGGCGGTATGGCGCGGTTTCCAGGGGTAGGGGTCAGGAAGCACCTCGCACCTCAAGGTGCATTAAGACTTAACATTCTACTCCCCTTTCTGGAGTAGGCCCCGTCAGGAAGCACCTCGCACCTCAAGGTGCATTAAGACTCAAGGGCGGCCTCGTAATCCCGCCCGTTCACCTTGACCGTCAGGAAGCACCTCGTACCTCCGGTCAAGTCTCTTGGTGTGGTGTAAATGTTCTAGGCGGTGATGGCCATGATGGGGTGGGTGGTTTCGGCTTGTTCGTGGAGGATCCGTGTGAGGTGGCGCAGGGAGGTCTCCGACAGGTAGCGGCGTTCGCCGTACTGCCATTCCTCGTGCTGCTCCTGTAGGACGGCACCGACCAGTCTGGTGACGGAGTCTCGGTCGGGGAAGACCTGGACCACATCCGCGCGGCGCTTGATCTCACGGTTGAGACGCTCAATGGGGTTGTTGGACCAGATCTTGGGCCAGTGCTCCCTGGGGAAGGCGGCGAACGCGGTCAGGTCCGGCTCGGCCTCGGCCAGCATGTCGGCTATCTCAGGGAACGAGGAACGCAGAGAGGCTGTGACCTGCTTGTAAGTGTCCTTCACGGCCTCGCCAGTGGTCTGAGCGAAGATCGTCGTAATCAGGGCGTTTACGGGCTTGGAGCGGGCCGAGCCGAGCTTGGAGGCCGATGTTGCGGGCGAAGTGCACTCGGCACCGCTGCCACGAGGCGCCCGGCAGGATCGCCTTGACCGCGTTCTTGATGCCCCAGTGGGCATCGCTGGTTACCAGCACCACCCCCTGTGGGTCCTCCTGGGTAGGCACTTTCAGCCCCCGCTCGCGCAAGGACCGCAGAAAAGCGGTCCAAAAGTCCGTGGTCTCCGCGTCCCCGACGCCCCGTGCCCAGGATCTCCCTCCTGCCCTGGGCCGAGACCCCGGTGGCCACTACCAGGGCCTGGGAGACGACCCGGTGGCCCAGCCTTACGTCCACGTAGGTGGCGTCAACGAACAGGTAGGGCAACCAGGTGTGATCCAACGGTCGGGACAGGAACTCGTGCACGCCCTCGTCTATGTCCTTGCAGACCCGCGAGACGGTCGCCCTGCCAGATCCCGGACTCGTTGCCCAGGGCCTTAACCAGGTCATCGACCTTCCGGGTGGACACACCCTCGATCCAGGCCTGGCAGATCACTGCGTACAGGGCCTTGTCCACCCGCTTACGCGGGGACAGCAGGGACGGGAAGAACGAGCCCTGCCTCAGTTTGGGGATGGCCAGGTCAACCTCCCCGGCGGTGGTCGCCAGCCTTCTGGGACGGGTGCCGTTACGACGGTTGGTGCGCCTCTCGGTGCGCTCGTACCTGTCGGCACCGATCACCGCGGAGGCTTCGGCGTCCACGAGGTCCTGCAGGCCGGCCTGAAGCAGCCGGCGGAAGACATCATTGTGGGCCAGGTCGGGGTCCGCAAGGACTTCCGCGATCAGTGTGGACACGGCAGACTTGTTCTCGGGCATCGTGGGTGAACCTTCCTGGTGAATCTTGGTCGAGAATCTGGGCTCCCACGATGCCCCCTACCACAGGGAACCCCTCGCGGGAATTGCCACCACACTACGAGACCCACCCGTACCTCCAGGTGCGTTAGGACTATTTGCGGGTGGCCGCTGTGGTGTGCGGTGTCAAAATTGATGACAAACGCCGCGCGCACCAGCGGACTTCGGTCCGAGCCTGGCATGGTTCCAACGATTCGTTCGTGGCTGCCGGCGTCGTTGGCGCCGTTTGTCATCGATCCGGACACCGCCGGCCGTTGCCCGGTGGATTTCCGTGGCGATGGCGGGCCACTGCGCTTCGTCAGGAAGCACCTCGCGCCCTTGCGGGCCTGTTGGTCTTGGGTCTGCGTCGTCGATGCTCACCAGTCGCTTTCGATGCCGGAGCCCAATGATGCGATGTGCTGCCCATGTGCTGACGACTGGCGAATGACGGGCCGACGTGCTTGAGAGCATGGGATGGACATCCAAGATGTGCATGGGCCCGACCCACGCAATACGAAATACGACCTTGGGGTACGTTTCACGACCACCCCGGGGTCGTGAAACGTACCCCAAGGTCGTAAAACGTCACGGAGGTCGTTGAAGCTGCCGCCTTGGTCGTGCGGTACACCGCGTGCGACTGCCAACTAGTCGCCCGAGCCTGCCGGACACGTCGGGCACTTCGCCAAGGCCCCGCACTACCTCCCCAGCCCTTACGACCCCGAACGACTCATTTGTCCGGATCTTCTGGTTCGTGGGGGAGTGGTGGTTCATCCGGTGGTGGCAGGTGCGCGTCCGGGTGAGTTGGCCTGCGGGGACCGGCGTTTGTGGCGTGCTGACAACGGCGCTTGTGGCGTGCGGGTGCAGACGGTTGGCCTTCGGGGCTGTGCTGGCGCGGTGGTTGGTAATGTTCCGAGGCAGGTCGGTCCGTCTGTTCCGGCCGACGGTTCGTACATTCTCGCGACGGTTCGTATGTTCTGGTCGACGATTCGTACCCTGTGGTGACGGTTCGTACGGTAGGGGTACTGTGCTGTCTCCACACTTCTGGGACGGTTGAGTCTCATGACTTCTGGGACGGTTGGGAGCGGGGTGAGCGGGGTGGCCTGCTGATGATTCTGTTGGGTGGTTTGGAAGCGTTGATGGTGGCC
>NZ_PIZD01000037.1:9471-20589 GCF_010365615.1 Actinomyces sp. 565 | reverse complement strand
GACTGCGGCGCCGCAGTCCCACCACCGAACCAGATTGCCGTCAGCTCAGCTCCGGGACCATCTCGATGGCGCCGCAGGGGCACTCCTCCACGCAGATGCCGCAGCCCTTGCAGTAGTCGTAGTTGAAGGCGTAGCGCTTGCCGGGCTCCAGCTTGATGACGGCATTGTCCGGGCACACCCCGAAGCAGTTGTCGCACTCGAAGCAGTTTCCGCAGCTCATGCAGCGCCGTGCCTCGAACAGGGCGTCATCCGCGTCCAGTCCCTGGACCACCTCGTCGAAGGTCTGGGAGCGGCGGGCCCCCTCCAGGCGCTCGCGCACCTGCTGAGGCGCGTCGGAGTAGTACCAGGAGTTGATGGCGCCGATGTCGGCGAGCCGGTGGCGCTCCGGGTGCTGGTAGACCTCACCGCGCAGGTAGGCGTCGATGGCGCGGGCGGCCTGCTTGCCATGCCCGATGCCCACCGTGACGGTGCGCTGGGAGGGCACCATGTCACCGCCGGCGAACAGTCCCGGGTGACCGGTCATGAACTGCTCATCGACCTGCACCACGCCGTCCTCAATGGTCAGTCCCTCCACTCCGTCGACCAGGCCCAGGTCGGACTCCTGTCCCAGGGCGAGGACCAGGGAGTCGGCGGCCAGGTCCTCGAACTGACCGGTGGGCTGGGGGAAGCCGGTCTCGTCCAGCTCCATCTTCTCGATGCGCAGCTGGCCGGCGTCGGCGTGCTGGACGGTGGACAGCCACCGCATCTGGATGCCCTCCTCCAGGGCCTCCACCACTTCGGAGTCGTGGGCTGGCATGCGGTCGCGGGTGCGCCGATAGACGATGATCGCCTCCTCGGCGCCCAGGCGCTTGGCGGTGCGGGCGGCGTCGAGAGCCGTGTTGCCGCCGCCGTAGACCACCACGCGCCGCCCCAGCATGAGCTGGTCGGCGGCGTCGGCGCCGGCCTCCCGGTCATCCTCCACATCCCTGAGCAGGGTTACGGCGTCGAGGATGCGGGCGGCTTCACCCGCCGGGATGTAGGTGCGCCGCCCGACCTGGGCGCCGATGGCCAGGAACACGGCGTCGAACTCGCCGGAGTCCAGCTCGGAGGAGATGTTGTCCACCTTGCTGTCCAGGATGAAGCGGACCCCCATGCCCTCGATGCGGGTGATCTCGGCGTCGAGCACGTCGCGGGGCAGGCGGTAGGCGGGGATGCCGTACCGCATCATCCCGCCCGCCTTGGGAGCAGCGTCACGGACCGTGACGGCGTGGCCGCGGCGGCGCAGCTGGTAGGCGGCGCTGAGCCCGGCCGGGCCGGCCCCGACCACCAGCACGTGCTTACCGGTATCCGGCGCGCACGGGTCGGGCTGCCAGCCCCGGCGCAGCGCCTCGTCACCCAGGAAGCGCTCGACGGCGTTAATGCCGACGGCCTCGTCCACCTTGCCGCGGTTGCAGGCGGTCTGGCAGGGGTGGTAGCACACGCGGCCCATGACGGCGGGCAGCGGGTTGTCCCGCATGAGCGTGCGCCAGGCCCGCTCGTAGGAGCCGTCCTCGGCGTCGTAGAGCCATTTCTGAATGTTCTCCCCCGCCGGGCAGGCGTCGTTGCAGGGTGGGAGGAAGTCACGGTAGACCGGGCGTTCCACCCTCCAGGCGCCGGTCTTATTCGCCAGGGAGGAGGCGGTGTCCAGGGTGATGGCGAAGGGACGGACCTTCCCGGTGCCGGCCCCGGCGGGAGCGGCTTCAGGAGTCGAAATGGTAGTCATGTCAGTCCTCCTTGGGGGCGTCGTTGAGGTCGGCGCGGGCCCCCAGGGTGGAAGTGGCGCCGGTGGCCTCGTCGTTCAGGACGGGGACCGCTTCGGGATGCCCCAGCAGGCCGTAGCGACGAATGTTGCGGTCGGCGAGGGCCTGGAGACGGCCGATCGTCTGCTCGTCCCTGGTGGGGCGGAACAGGTGTGCGAAGCGGCGCTGGAGCACCAGGTAGTCCTCCACCGGCACCTGGCGGCGGATGGGACTGACCCCGGTGACCTCGCCGTACTCGGCCTCGAAGACGGGGAAGAGCCCCGACTCCACGGCCAGGCGGGCGATGCGCACGGTGTGGGAGGACTTCGCGCCCCAGCCCAGGGGGCAGGGCACCAGCACGTGGATGTAGCGCGGGCCGTGCATGCCCATGGCGTGAGTGACCTTGCGTTCCAGATCGTGCAGGTCCGCGACGGTGGCGGTGGCCACGTAGGGGATCTCATGCGCCATGGCGATGCGGGGCACGTCCTTGCCCTGGCCGAACACGTTGCCCGGGGCGTCTCCCACCGCCTGCGTGGTGGCAGTCCGGGCCGCCGGCGGGGTCGCGCCCGAGCGCTGGACCCCGGTGTTCATGTAGGCCTCGTTGTCGTAGCAGACGTACAGGACGTCGTCGCCGCGCTCGAACATGCCGGAAAGGCAGCCGAAGCCGATGTCGACGGTGCCGCCGTCGCCGCCCTGGGCCACCACCCGGATGTCGTCGCGGCCCTTGGCCCTCAGCCCCGCGGCCACGCCGGTGGCCACGGCAGGCGCGTTGCCGAACAGGGAGTGCAGCCAGGGCAGGCGCCAGGCGGACTCCGGGTACGGCGAGGAGAAGACCTCCAGGCAGCCGGTGGCGTTGACGGTGACCAGGCTGCCTCCGGCCTGCTCGGCCGCCGCCGTGGCGGCGTCGAGCACGTAACGGGCGCCCAGCGCCTCTCCGCAGCCCTGGCAGGCGCGATGCCCGGAGGTGAGCGTGTTGTTCCGCTCCCGGCTGGACTGGAGGGAACGGACCTCCGGCAGGAGCCGGTTGCCGACGGCGAAGGAGCCGACCTGGTAGAAACGTGTCCGTCCGCCTGACTGCTGCGGTGCAGCGGTGGGAGTGGTCGACGTCGTCGTCATGATGCTGCTCCTTCCGTACGGGGACCGACGGCCGCCAGGTGGGCGGCGACGGTGGCCTCATCCAGGTCCAGGAACTCCAGCGGGGCGAGCTCGCCACGATCGGCGCGGCGCAGTACCTCCACCAGGGAGGCCGAGGTGATGTCGCGCCCTCCCAGGCCCGCGGCGACCGTGGTCAGGGCGACTTCGCCGGCACGATCCCACAGGACGCGGCGCAGGTCGTCCTCAACGACGCCACCGCGCCCCAGGGAGAAGGCGCGCTCCAGGCTCACCACCCGCTTGGCCCCGGCCAGCGCGCGCGCCATGGCGGCCTCTGGGAAGGGCCGGTAGGAGGTCAGCGCCACCAGGCCCACCGGTACGCCGTCGTCCCGCAGGGTGTCGACGGCGTCCTTGAGCGTGCCGGTCACCGAACCCAGAGCAACTACCACGGTTTCAGCCCCCTCGGTGCGATAGGTGTGCAGGAGGCCGCCGGACTGCCTGCCGAAGGCCGCGGCGAACTCCCGGCCCACGCGTTCAACCACCTCGACGGCGGCCTGCTGCTTGCGGTGTGCCAGGTAGCGGACCTCGGTGAAGGCCTCGGGTCCCACCATGGCGCCGATGGTGACGGGGTCCTCCGGGTCGAGCGTCTGGACGGGTTGGAACGGGGGCAGGAAGGCGTCCACCTGCTCCTGCTCGGGCACGTCCACGCGCTCGACGGCGTGGGTGAGGACGAAACCGTCCATACAGACCATGACCGGCAGGCTCAGCTCCTCGGCGATGCGGAAGGCCTGGACGTGCAGGTCGGCGGCCTCCTGGTTGTCCGCGGCGAACAGCTGCAGCCAGCCGCTCTCGCGCTGACTCATGGTGTCGGACTGGTCGTTCCAGATGTTGATGGGACCGCCGATGGCGCGGTTCGCCACGGTCATGACGATGGGTAGGCCCAGGCCGGAGGCGTTGTAAACCGCCTCCACCATGTACAACAGGCCCTGGGAGGCGGTGGCCGTGTAGGCGCGGGCGCCCACGGCGCTGGCGCCAATGGCTACGGACTGGGCGGCGAACTCGGACTCGACGTTGATGTACTCGCAGTCCAGCTCCCCCACCTTGACCAGACGCGAGAGCTCCTCAACGATGTGCGTCTGCGGCGAGATGGGATAGGCGCACACCACGTCCGGGCGGCAGGCGGCCACGGCGGCCGCCACCGCCTTTGATCCCTCGATTTCACGCAGCACCGGCGTCCTCCTCCTGATCTTGGGCAGTCCGGTCCTGGAGCTCGGTGGGCCTGCCGACCAGCTTGTCCGCGACAATCGCGTGTGCGGCCCGGGCAGCGGCGATGTTTCGCTCACCGACCTTTCCCGGGAAGCGGTCCGCAATGGCGGCGCACACGGCCTCGATGCCGAGCACATCGGTGATGGCGGTGAAGGCCCCGAGCAGGACGGCGTTGGGCAGGGGGCGTCCCAGGTGCTCCATGGCCAGATCCGTGGCCGGCACGGTCAAGCGGTGCTCCGCGGGGACGGCACCCACCATGGCCGGGGCCAGGTTAAAGGCCTCAAAGGGCTTGGCGGAGTTGATAAGCGCATACCCTCCCGGGCGCAGGCCGGCGAACACGTCGATGGCGCCCAGCAGGGTGGGGTCTTGGATGATTACGGCGTCCGGGGTGCGAACGGGTTCGTGAGTGCGGATCGGACGGGTGTCGATTCGGCAGTAGGAGACCACCGGGGCTCCCGTGCGCTCGGACCCGAAGGACGGGAAGGCCTGGGCGTGTCGGTTCTCCTTGAAAGCGGCGTACGCGAGCAGGTCCGCCGCTGTCACCACCCCCTGGCCTCCGCGACCATGGATGCGGATCTGGAACATTGGGCCTCCTCGCCCGGTACCTGTCGGCGCCGTATTCACTCACCTGTCACTTTAGGACGCTAAGCCCGACTCGTGAGTGCGCTCACACGGCATATTCAGAGATACCGCACATTAGTCCTGACATTCCAAAACCAGCAGTCGGCCTCACCGATCGACCGGTCGACCTGACCGCATGCCCATTGCAGGCGAGATCAGGCCAACCGGTCGAATCCGCGATTGCGTGCAGCTGGAGACGACGCACCGGAATCCGCGCGACCCGCAGTCTGCTGACTGCGCGAATCACAGTCCTGCAGGACTCGCCCAATAACCGCGTGACCGCGCCAAAAAGGCAACGTTTTAATCCCGTAATTGCCGGTGCGCAGCAAGACTTGACCTCCCGGCAAGGCGGTCTCCCTCGCGTGCGCCACAATCACCGGCGACAGCGGCACGCTCACGGCTCGGGACTCTGGGCTCCCCCACGCGCGACCGCCGCATGCCGCATCCGCAGTATCCCGCCGCCGGGCCAGCCACCCCGGCGTCCCGGCTCATCCGAGGCCCCGAGCCGCCCCGACGTCGCGCGGAGGCATACCGCGGATGCCGGGGCTGCCCCGCCGGCAGGAGAAGCGGAGGACGGAGCCGTGCCCTACCGCTGCTCGCCGCGGGCCAGGCCGCGCAGCACGTACTGCAGGATGCCGCCGTTGCGGAAGTAGTCCGCCTCACCGGGGGTGTCAATGCGCACGGCAGCCTCGAAGGTGACCTGCTCCCCGTCGTCACGCCGGGCGGTAACCGTCACCGTGCGGGGGGTGACGCCTTCGTTGAGGGCGGTGAGCCCGGTGATCGCGAAGGTCTCGGTGCCGTCCAGGCCCAGCGATGCGGCCGAGTCGCCGGCGGGGAACTGCAGCGGGACCACGCCCATGCCGATCAGGTTGGAGCGGTGGATGCGCTCGAAGGACTCGGCGATGACCGCCTTGACCCCGAGCAGGGCCGTGCCCTTGGCCGCCCAGTCGCGCGAGGAGCCGGAGCCGTACTCCTTGCCGCCCAGCACCACCAGCGGCACACCCGCCGCCTGGTAGGCCTGGGAGGCGTCAAAGATGGACTCGGTCTGGCCGGTGAGGAAGTTGCGGGTGTAGCCGCCCTCAACGCCGTCGAGCAGCTGGTTGCGCAGGCGGATATTGGCGAAGGTGCCGCGAATCATGACCTCGTGGTTGCCGCGGCGCGAGCCGTAGGAGTTGAAGTCCTTGCGTGCCACCCCGTGCTCAGCCAGGTAACGGCCGGCCGGGGAGTCTCCCTTGATGGCGCCTGCCGGGGAGATGTGGTCGGTAGTCACCGAGTCGCCCAGCAGGGCCAGCACGCGGGCTCCGGTCACGTCCTCCACGGGCGTCAGCTCCATGGTCAGGCCGTCGAAGAAGGGGGCCTTGCGCACGTAGGTCGAGTCCTCATCCCAGGTGAAGGTCTCCCCCTCCGGGGTGTCCAGGCCCTGCCAGCGCGCGTCGCCGGCAAACACGTCGGCGTAGTCACGGGTGTACATCTCCCGGTCGATGGTGGCGTCAATGACGGCCTGCACCTCGGTGGGGTCGGGCCAGATGTCGGCCAGGAACACGTCCCGGCCCTCACGGTCCTGCCCCAGCGGCTCGGTGGCGAAGTCGAAGTCCATGGTGCCGGCCAGCGCGTATGCGATCACCAGCGGCGGGGAGGCCAGGTAGTTCATCTTCACGTCGGGGTTGATGCGCCCCTCGAAGTTGCGGTTGCCGGACAGCACCGAGACGACCGCAAGGTCGGCTTCATTCACGGCCGCGGACACCTCGGCGGGCAGCGGCCCGGAGTTGCCGATGCAGGTGGCGCAGCCGTAGCCGACCAGGTTGAAGCCGAGCTCGTTCAAGGCGGGCCACAGCCCGGCCTTCTCGTAGTAGTCGGTGACCACCTGCGAGCCGGGGGCGGTGGAGGTCTTCACCCACGGCTTGGAGCGCAGTCCCTTGGCGACCGCGTTGCGGGCGAGCAACCCGGCCGCCACCATCACCGACGGGTTGGAGGTGTTGGTGCAGGAGGTGATCGAGGCAATGGCCACATGCCCGTGGTCCAGGGTGACCTGCGTGCCGTCCGCCAGGGTCACCGGCGTGGGCTTGTGGGACTCGGCGGCATAGGTGGGCAGGATCTGCTCGAAGGCGGGCTTTGCGCCGGACAGCTCGATGCGGTCCTGGGGCCGCTTGGGGCCGGCGATGGAGGGCACCACGGTGGACAGGTCCAGCTCCAGGTACTCGGAGTAGGTGGCCTGCCGGGACGGGTCGTGCCACAGGCCCTGGGCCTTGGTGTACTCCTCGACCAGGCGGATGTTCTCCTTGGAGCGGCCGGTCAGGCGCAGGTAGTCCAGGGTGACATCATCGATGGGGAAGATCGCCGCGGTAGAGCCGAACTCGGGGCTCATGTTGCCGATGGTGGCACGGTTCGCCAGCGGCACCGCGGCCACGCCCTCGCCGTAGAACTCCACGATCTTGCCGACCACACCGTGCGCGCGCAGCATCTGGGTGATGGTGAGCACCACGTCGGTGGCGGTGGCGCCGGCGGGAATGGCGCCGGAGAGCTTGAAGCCGACCACGCGCGGGATCAGCATGGACACCGGCTGACCGAGCATGGCGGCTTCCGCCTCGATACCGCCCACGCCCCAGCCGAGCACGCCCAGGCCGTTGACCATGGTGGTGTGGGAGTCGGTGCCCACACAGGTGTCCGGGTAGGCCTGAGTGACAGGGGCGCCGTCGACCCCGGTGGTCTGGCGGGTGAAGACGGTGCGGGTCAGGTACTCGATGTTGACCTGGTGCACAATGCCGGTGCCCGGCGGCACCACGCGGAAGTTCGCCAGCGCGCCCTGGCCCCAGCGCAGGAACTGGTAGCGCTCGGCGTTGCGCTCATACTCGCGCTCCTTATTGCGTTCCAGGGATGTGGACAGGCCGAAGGAGTCGATCTGAACGGAGTGGTCAATGACCATCTCGGCAGGAGCCAGCGGATTAATGACCTCCGGATCACCGCCCAGCTCCGCCACGGCCTCACGCATCGTGGCCAGGTCAACGATGCAGGGCACCCCGGTGAAGTCCTGCATAACCACGCGCGCTGGGGTGAACTGGATCTCTGTGTCTGGCTCGGCGGCGGGATCCCAGGAGGCGAGCGCGCGCACGTGGTCGGCGGTGACGTTGGCGCCGTCCTCGGTGCGCAGCAGGTTCTCCGCCAGGACCTTCAGGGCGTACGGCAGCCGTTCCAGGCCGTCGACGGCGTCCAGCCGGAAGATCTCGTAGGGGCGGCCGTCCACATCTAGGGCGGCGCGGGAGTGGAAGGTGTCAAGACTCGTCAAGTTCGTTCCTGTTCATCCTGGTGCGCACCTGCGCACGGGCTGCACTGAGGCGGGTTGACTGGCGGCCACGGTAGTAGACGAAGTTTCATCCGTCGGCAACCTGCGGCAGGACGGCCCCACTGCGAAAACCCGCCCACGCGGCATACGCCACGCGGGAGTTACGAAATAGGTCCGTCCGTCCCGCCCGGGCCGGGTGGCGTTCAGCCGCGCTGGAGTACGGCGATGGTTTCGAAGTGGTGGGTATGGGGGAACATGTCCAGGGCACTCATCGCCGCCAGCCGATAACCGGAGCTGATGAAGCCGCCCAGGTCGCGCGCCAGCGCCGCTGGATCGCAGGCAACCAACACGACCCTGCGCGGCTTCAAGTCCGCCACCGCCTGGATTATTCCGCGACCGGCGCCCTGCCGGGGCGGATCGAGCACTACGACGTCGGCGGTCTCCCCGGCCGCGGCACCGCCCGTTGCAAAGCGCCCCAGCTCCGCCACCGCCGCTGGCGTGACGCGGCCGGCAGTCAGTTGCGCACCCGCATAGTCGTGCAGGACGCGCCGGGCGTCGCCGACTGCCTGCCCGCTGCCCTCCAGAGAGTGCACCGCCCCGGTCAACGCTGCCAGTGGGAGGGTGAACAGCCCGGCCCCGGCGTACAGCTCGAGCACGCGTACGCCTGCCGCCCCTGCTGGATCCAGTGGTGCGTCAGTGGGGCCGGAGCCCATGGCGGTCGCATCCTCGGCGAGGGCGGCACGCACAACCCGGTCGACGAGCACGCTCGGGGCCTCACGGTGCGCCTGCCAGAAGCCGTCAGCGTGCACCGAGTAGTGCAGTTGTCCCAGCCCCAGGCCCGTGGCGTCCACGACCTCGCCGACGCGCCGTCGGCGGGTTGACCGGCCGGCCCCGGTCAGCACGGTCACGTGCCGCCCCGCGCGGCCGCTCTCCTCCAGCAGGACCAGCGGCTCCCCCTCGCTGGGAGCCACCGCGGCAATACGCATTCCCGGGCGGAAGTGCTTGCGCCACAGGGCACGCTCGGTCAGTCCGAGTTCCTGGATGGCACGCACCGCCAGCGGCAGCTCCCGCACCGGCAGGACGTTGCCGCTGCGGAAGCCGTGCATGCCGGCCACACCGGTCTCGGTGACGGTCAGCGATACGCGGGTGCGGGTGCCGGCACCGGCGCGTTCACGCACCCGCGGGTTCGGGTCCGCTTCGGCTGCCGCATCGCCGGGCATGGGCTCGACCGGCACGGCGTCCCCGGCGGCACCGGGCAGGGCGGATACGGCGGCAACGACATCTGCGCCGCCGATGCGGCGTAGGCAATCGGCTAGCACCCACCGCTTCCAGGTGCGTTGCGCGGGCAGGGCGACGTGCGACAGCTCCCCACCGCCAACTCCCCCGGGGCCGGCCTCCGCCCAGAGCGGGCGCACCCGATCGGGCGAGGCGGACAGTACCTCTACGGCGTCGGCACGCCAGATCTTGGAGTTCTTCTCCGTCATCACCGCCCGCACCTGCTCACCGGGCAGGGCATGGCGGACGAACACCACGTGCCCGGAGGGATCGTCTAGCGGGCGGGCAACGCAATGCCCGCCGTGGGCTGGGGCCCCTACGGCAAGGGTCAGGTACTCCGGGGTCGTCGGCGCGGGGGCCGGCGGGCGGGGCGGGGCGTTACGGCGGCGGGGGGTCATGCGTTCTCCTGCGTCTGGGACTGGTGGCGGAATTCCGGTTCCCGTGAGCCGGCGGGTCTGCGGCCGATGGCGACGTGCGTATTGTCCCGGTCCGACGGCGCACCCAGCCACCAGGGCACCGGGGCGACCACCACTCCGGGGGTGAGCCGCAGAGCCGCCCTCAGACGTTGCGCGGTCCGGTTGTGCAGAGCCTGCTCCCACCAGCGCCTCGGCCGGTACTCGGGCAGGAATACTCCTACCAGTTCCCGGGGCGAGTCCGCCCGCGCGCTGCGCACATAGGAGACCACGGGGTCGATAACGTCGTGGAGCGGCGAGTTGAGCACCGTGAGCGGAACGGGCAGCTCGGCATCCGCCCAGTCCCGCAGGAGCTGGTCAGCGGCACCGTCGCCCACATCCACGGTAACGGCTTCGATGGAGGACGGCTGCGTGGACAGGGCGTAGTTCAGTGCTCTCAGGGCCGGCCGGTGCAGGCGGGAGACCAGGACGACGGCGTGTAGGCGTGCGGGCGTCAACCGGGGGGTATCCGGGCCGCTAATGGCAATCTCCCGGTCGAAGCGCCGGTAATGGCGGCGAATACCACTCATGGCCAGGTACAGGCCCACCAGTACGGCCGAGGCGATGACCGGGGCGGCCCAGGCGCCTTGGGCAAGGCTGGTCGGCACCAGCAGCAGCAGCGCAGCGCCGGTTAACACCGCGCCAACGCTGTTGATGATCCGCGAGCGCCGCACACGGCGGCGGATGGTGGGGTCGGTGGCCGTGGCCAGCTGCTGGTTCCAGTGGCGCACCACGCCGATTTGCGCAAGTGTCAGGGAGATGAGCAGGCCGACGATGTATAGCTGTACGAGGCGGCTGACGCTTGCCTGGCATCCGGCTATGAGGGCGACTGCCCCGACCCACAGCACGATGGCGCGCCGCGCATAGGCCGGACGGTCGCCGCGCCGCGAGAGTCGGCGGGGCAGGAACTGGTCGCGGCCGAGCGCCCCGGCCAGTGCGGGGAAGCCGCTGAATGCGGTATCGGCCGCCAGAACCAGAACGAGGCCGGTAGTTACGCTCACGAGGTAGAACATGGGCGGGAAGCCGGCGAACACGGCGGCGGCGATCTGCGCCAGTACAGGCTCCTGGTGGTACTCCGCGCCCAGTGGCGCCCCATGGTCCAGCAGCCCGGTTGCGGGGTCTGCGGCGAGACGCACGCCGACGGCGCCTGCGAGGTGCATCACGCTCAGCAGCATGGCGCCGGTGATGAGCCCGAGCATCAGCAAGGTGGTGGCGGCGTTCCTGGACTTGGGCCGGCGGAAGCCGGGCACGGCTCTGACGATCTCCCCCACGCCGGTCAGGGCGACGCCGCCCAAGGCCCAGGCCCGCAGGATGAGCAGGACGCCGGCCAGGCCGGTCAGCCCCTGCTCCCAGCCGTCCTGAGAGGCCAACTCGT
>NZ_PIZD01000037.1:0-9160 GCF_010365615.1 Actinomyces sp. 565 | reverse complement strand
ATCAGGCCGCTCACGGCCGTGGCGGCCACCGCCGCCAAGTACGCATAGGTGCACAGCGCGAGGGCGCCTCCCGGTCGTCGCTTTCCGCGCAGGTTCATCACGGCCAGGACGGTGGTAACCGCCACCGCCCCGGCCTGCTTGTGGGCGGCCAGCCCGGGGACGACGGAGGCCAGGTAGCTGGTGGCGGCACAGGTGGAGACTGCGACAATGAGCACGTAGTCCCAGAGCATGGCCGCGGCGGTCGCCACGCCCGCCCGGTGCCCGAGGCCCGAGGCGGCTACCTCGTAGTCGCTGCTGCCGGGATAGGCGTAAGCGATCTGCCGGTATGAGACGAGCACAATGATGAGCAGGCCGACAGCTGCGAGCATCACCCAGGACGACGCTGCCGTAGCGGTTACTCCCGCAACTGCCAGCGTTGTGAGAATCGCATCCGGTGCGTAGCCGACGCCGGACAGGGTCGGGGCGGCTAATGCCGGCAGGGCCACGCGCTTGGGCAGCAGGGCGCCGCCCGGAGCCGGGCCGGGTGCCGGGGAGCCAGCGGGGAGCCGCTTGACGGGGTCGGCGAAGTCACGCACGAACGATGATGCTACGTCCCCGTCCTGATCGGGCCAACCCTCCCGCACGCCTGACACCCGCCCCTCCCCGCTGATGACGGAGTACCGTTCACCCCGTGCACTTCGTCATCATGGGCTGCGGCCGAGTGGGGGCCTCCATGGCCACCCAGCTGGACCGTATGGGTCATTCGGTGGCCGTTATCGACCGCAACTCCGACGCCTTCCGGCGACTGCCGTCGACATTCAACGGCCGCAAGATCAAGGGCATCGGCTTCGACCGCGATGCCCTGGAGCAGGCCGGCATAGACGAGGCCTACGCCTTTGCCGCCGTTTCCAACGGGGACAACTCCAACATCATCGCCGCGCGCGTGGCGCGCGAGTTGTTCGGCGTGGAGCACGTGGTGGCCCGGATCTATGACGCCACCCGGGCCGATGTCTACGAGCGGCTCGGAATTCCCACGGTGGCGACTGTGCGGCAGACCGCCGAGCACATGATGCGTCGCGTGCTGCCCGGTGGAACCGCGCGGGAGTTCATGGATCCCTCCGGGGCGGTGGGGCTGGTCCAGCCGGACGTGTCCGCCGCATGGATCGGCACCGCAGTGGGCGCACTGGAGGAACGGCTCGGCGTGCGGGTCGCCTGGATCTCGCGCGGGTCCGGGGCCGTGATCCCACAGCCGGACACCCGCATCCAGGAGCACGACCGGCTGCACGTGGCCGCTACCGCCCAGCAGCTCGGGGCCCTGCAACGCGCCCTCTCCCGCCCGCCCGCACAGGAGGTATAGCCATGAAGATCCTGATTGCCGGAGCCGGCTCGGTGGGACGCTCGATCGCCCGCGAGCTCATCAGCCACGGGCACGATGTGACCCTAGTGGACCGCGCCCCCGACGCAATGCGTATCGCCTCCGTGCCCGAGGCGGACTGGCAGCTGGCGGATGCCTGCGACCTGGGCTCCCTGGCCGACGCGGGAGCCGGCGACTGTGACGTGGTGGTTTCCGCCACCGGGGATGACAAGGCCAACCTGGTCATCTCCCTGCTGGCCAAGACCGAGTACGCGGTTCCACGCACGGTGGCACGAGTGAACAACCCGAAGAACGAGTGGCTGTTCGACGACACCTGGGGGGTGGACGTGGCCGTGTCGACCCCGCGAATCATGACCGCGCTGGTGGAGGAGGCGGTAAGCGTCGGTTCGCTGGTACCAGTGTTCACCTTCCACCAGTCCGGAGTGCTCATGCACGAGCTCACGCTGCCGGATGACTCGCCCGTGATTGGTGAGCTGGTCAGTGGGGTGAAGCTGCCGCCGCACACGGTGCTGGCCACGATACTGCGGGACTTCCGGCCGCTTCGACCGGGTCCCGATGACCGCTTCGAGCGGGGCGACGAGCTGCTGTTCCTTACTGCCCAGGCCGGTGAGGCGGTCCTGGATCAGGTGCCGGCGATATTCACCGCCGCGCAGCAGACGGCTCAGGACACCGGCTCGGCCAGCCCCGGGGACGAGTCGCCCGAGTCGGCTTGACTGGTTTCCGGCTGCCTGAGAACCGGGCCGATGACCAGCCACACGAACCACAAAGTCACGGCGAACAAGGGCAGTCCCAGCAGGAGGCGGGCTATTCCCAGAACACTCACGGCCGCCTCTCCGACCAGGTATAGGGGCACTTCGACCGCCAGCCGCAGTGCGAACATGCCGGCCAGGATCGCTGTGGCCACCGCGTAGCGGCGGGCGGCGGAGCCGGCCGAACTGCTCGTGCCGATCTGCTCTCCCCCTGACGCGGCATGCCATGCGCCCAGCAGGACGCCCACCAGGGGGCGGCGCAGCAGGAGTGAGCCACCGGTGGCCGCCAGCCACAGCGCATTGATAACCAGTCCGGTGGCGTAGAAGTTCGTGGCGCTTCCGGTCCGCCACGCCCACAGTGCGCTGATGGCCGCCAGGGCGGCACCGCCGAGCACCTGGGTCAGCGGCTGGCGGCCGCGTAGCCGGGCCAGCAGGGCGAGGGCGCTTACCGCCAGTGACGCCAGCAGTGCCGGCACCAGTGCCTGAGGGCGCGCTGCCAGTACGCAGATGAACACGAGTGTGGGCACGGCGGACTCCAGAATGCCGCGCCACCCGCCGACGGCTGCGGCCGCGTCGAAGCGGTCTGCGTCCAGCGCGCCGAGTCCGCTGCGCCCGTCATCGCGGGCAGGCGGTGCCGCCGCGGCGGGGCGCTCGGTCATATGTCCTCCCCGAGGAGCTCGTAAAGCGGGTTATAAATACTTGGACGGGTGCGCCCGGATACGACCATGCCCTCGGCCCGCAGCCGTGCGCCCGGCTCAATGCCGACGATGGCGCGCCGACCGATCCAGATCAGGTTTACCACGCCGGTGCCGTCGTCGAGCTGGCCGACGAGCACCGGCTTGGCAGAGGCAGGCCGGTAGGTGACCGCCCGCAGCACACCGGACACGTGGGCGCGCCGACGGGGCGCCAGGTCCTTGATCAGGATGTCGCCGGGGCGCATGGACGGGGCGTGCGCGCCGACGGCTGCGGCTGCGCCCGAGTCCAGGCGGGGGCGGCGCGCTGGACGCAGGCGCTTGAACAGGCGTGCGACGCGTACCGTCCCGCTGCGCCGGCTCATCGCACCTCGGCAATGGTGGGGCCTGGCTGCAGCGGGTCCAGTCCCGGCAGTTCCTCGGCCTCGGGCGCCGCAGTCGCGCCCGGGGCATGTAGGGGCAGGATCTCGCGCGGCGGGCGGGCGACGCCGTCGCGCACAACCACGGTGCCTGCGAAGACCTCACGTAGCTGTCTGGCGGCGTCGGGGTCGGTGGCTGCGCGCCCTTGGAGGACGCCGCGCAGGAACCAGCGCGGGCCGTCGACGCCGATGAAGCGGGCGGCCATGGTCCCGGTGCGGCCCTCCGGCGTACGCACCGGGAGCTGCGCGATGATCTCGGTGCCGTAGTCGCCCTCCACCAGCTCGAAGGTGGCCTTCGCGCGGGTCAGCTGTGCCGTGATGTCCGCGCGCAGCTCATCCCAGATGCCGACGGTGCGGGGAGCGGCGAAGGCGCGCAGCTCCATGGTTGAGCCGCCCAGGATGAGGACGACTGCGGAGGCCTCGCCTCCCTGTCCTGCGCGCTCCATGCGGATCTGCATGCCGTCGACGGCTGGCACGCGCAGGGCGCCCAGATCAACGAGTCCGGCGGAGGCGGTCTCGTCCGGGGCGTCGGCGGCATCCCAGGGGCCGACGCCAACATCCTCCGGGTTGCTCGGCGTGGACTCGCCCGGGCCGACGGCGACGTCAGCTGCGTCGTCCCTGCCGTCGTCTCTGGCGTCGTCTATGCCGTCGTCACGGTGACGGCGGGAGAAAAGGCCCATGCTGGTTCTCCTCCTCTCGATCTGCCTGTGTGTCGGCCCCGTCAGCCGGCGCAGTCCGTGCACACCGGCAGGCCGGTCTGCTCGTCTACATAGGCGAGTGAGGAGCGGTGGTGCACCAGGAAGCACTCCGAGCAGGTGAACTCGTCCTCGAGCTGCGGGACGACGTGCACACTGAGTTCCTCACGGGACAGGTCCGCCCCGGGCAGCTCGAATCCCTCGGCGACTTCGTTCTCGTCCTCCTCGATCGCCTCCGAGGACTGATCCTTCTGACGCGCGGTGAGTTCCTCGATCGAGTCGGCTTCGGGCTCGTCGTCGTTCTTGCGCGGGGCATCGTAGTCGGTTGCCATGGCCTCGTCACTTTCTCTTATGGACGGCTCTCGCTGGGGCTCTCGGGCAGCGGCGGGCGCTGCCGGGAACGGCGAACATCCTGCTCAGCGAATGTGCGCCGCCCCTCCGAGCTAGGGCACGCGCACCATAGCACCACGTCGCTGCGGCGGGAACCGCCTGGTCAGGCCACGCGCAAAGGCTGAGGGCGAACAGGCGGCGAGCTCTTGCGTGCCACGCGGCCCCGCCTCCCAGACACCGAGCGGCTTAGATGGCACGCTGAGGCATGTGTCAGCCCGCCCATCTCGGGTTGCGCAAGGGACTGTAAGGAGGCCCACGTCAATGATCGAGCTTGAGCTGTTGGGGGCCAACGGCGACACCATCGTCATGACCGACTCACGCGGTGAGCGCTACAGCATCGTCGTGGACGACGCCCTACGCGCCGCCGTGAGGAGGGCGCGCCCCGCAGCCCTGTCTCCAAGCCCGGAGCCTCCCGCCCCCGGCGCGGCAGTGCGCCCCCGGGAGCTGCAGGCGCTCATGCGAGCGGGCGCCAGCGCGGAAGAGGTCGCTTCAGCCACCGGCCTGGACGTTGAGCACGTGCGCCGCTTCGAGGGGCCCGTTATCGCCGAACGCCTGTGGGCGGTGCAACAGGCGCAGGCCTGTCGCATCGGCTGGGAGAAGGACTCCCCCGTCCTGGGCGAGCTTGCCGTGGACCGGCTGGCCACCCGCGGTGTGGAGGCAGGCAGCCTGGAGTGGGATGCGCTGCGGGAGGGCCGGGAGCCGTGGCAGATCGTGCTGACCTTCGTTCAGGGAGCGGAGGCGAAGCAGGCGCACTGGGAGCTCGATCTGACCGCACGCTCGGTATCCGCCCTGGATGATGAGGCCCGCTGGCTGACGGAGGCCGGCGGGGGACGCCGCCCCACGGTCTTCGACCAGGACTCCGCGGCTCCCGGAGCATCCTCGGTATCCGCTCCGGCAGCGGCCCCGCCCGTCCCCGAGTCCCCGGCGGCCGCTGACAGCGCGCCGCCCACGGCAGTGGACTCCGCGGTGGACTCCACGGACGCGCTGCTGGCGGATCTGGCCTCCAACCGTGGCAGGCGCATCGAGGCGGCCGCACCCGATGCGGAAGATGCCGCCCCGGGAGACGAGACGGAGCCACAGGGGCAGGCGCAGGTGGTGTCCATGTCGGAGCGCCGCCGCGCCCACACCGGTAATCACCCGGCGGGAAGCCGACTGCACCAGGCTACGGCGCCGGCCACCGACCGCGACGAGCGGGACGGGACGTCCAACGACGCCGACGCCACCCAGGAAGCGCTGCCGGAGATGCCGGCCGCGCCCGCACCCAAGCCCAAGCGGCGGGCGCGTCGTTCCGTGCCCTCCTGGGATGAGATCGTCTTCGGCTCCAAGCCGGAGTGAGGAGTAGCCGGGCGGCTACAGTCCCGGTCAGGCGCGGGCCAGCAGCAGCGGCACCGTCATCTCGGCGTCCGTGAGAGAGCCGTGCACGCCCGGCATGGCGATTGCTCCCGCGGAGTGCACGCGCGGGTCGACGACGACCCAGTTGTCGGCCATGGCCACCAGCACGTCACCCAGGACGCTCTCAGCCCGCTCCCCAACGGGGCCGATCCGGGTGCCGGCCTGCACGCGGGTTCCCACCCAGAGCGCCCGCTCCCCCAGCACCGCCCGCCAGCGGTCGGCGACGGCGGCAGCCGTCTCCGGGTCGGAGTGGGGCACATACAGCTGGCTGAAACGCGGCTCCCCGGCTACGGCTGCGACGTCACGGGCGAGTTCTGGGTAGTCGGTCAGGTCAATGCGGTGGGCCGCGTCGGTGTCGACCATGCCGTGGTCGGCGGTCAGGAGCACGCGGGTGCCCGCGGGGACCAGGCGCATCAGCTCCGCCAGCATTCCGTCCAGGCGCTCCAGCTGCATCAGCCAGTTCTCTGAGCGCCAGCCGTGGCGGTGGCCGACGTGGTCGAGCTCGCCGACGTACAGGTACACCAGGGGGACGCCGCTCCGCAGGGCGCGGGCGGCCAGACCCGGACGGTCCTCCATACGGTCCGCCCCCAAGTGGACGGCGCCGCGCAGAGCCGCCTCCGTCAGGCCGGAGCCGGCGAAGCGCGCCGGACCGATGGTGACCGCCGACGCCGCGGCCCGGGCCCCGGCATGCGGCCCGGGTGCGCTCCGCTCGAAGACGGTGGGCACGTCCTGCCATCGGCGCGGGTCGAGTGCCGTATCCTGCCAGGTAATCAGGCACAGGTTCTGGGCGGCGTCCGGGATCGTGCCGGCACGCAGGTGACGTCGCAGGCTCGGGTTGAGCACGCTGTATCCGACCATGCCGGTAGTCCCGGGCATCGCGCCGGTGCCGAGGGTGGTCAGGGCGGCTGCCGTCGTGGAGGGTACGCAGGTGCGGGCCCTGCCCCCGCCCGGGGCGGAGGCGGCGTCGGCCATCCAGGTGCGCAGTGTGGGAGCGTGCCCACGCCGCTCCTGAAGCAGCTGCATCCCGAGCCCGTCCACCAGGACGACGACAACCCCGGCGGGTCTGGCAGCGCCGTCCTGTCCCAGCAGGCCCCATTCAGCTGCCTTCGCGCGGGCCTCGCCGGCCGTGACCGCCCCGGGCGGGCCGTCGCGCAGCGCCAGGCCGGCACCGGCAGCGGCCGCCGCCAGGACCTGCCGTAGGTACGGGGTGCTCATGCGCGCGCCGCCGCCCGGGCTGTCGCTCCGGACAGGATCCGGGCGAAGCGCTCTGCGCGTGCCAGGGCCGCATCCCCCTCCACTCCTGCGGCTACGCGCACCACGATGTCGTCCGGGACGGACACGCCGGTCAGTCCGTGGTCTGCCTGGCATTCGGGATCGGCGCATGCGGCGGGCTCGAGGTCGATACGGCGCACGGAGCCCCAGGCCAGCGCGATCGTCATCTCCGTCAACCGTCCCCCACCGTTAGCCGGCTCGGACACTCCGCGTGTCAGGCCCACGGACTTGATCCGGGAGATCGGCACGGCCTCACTAGTGGCCAGCGCCCCCGGCAGCCCGTCCTCGCGCGGAGCGTCATCGACGTGGACGATGACCAGGCGGCTGGGAGTCAGGGCCAGTACCGTCAGGTGCCGGTGGACGGCGTCGTCGAACACGGTCTCGGCCTGGACCAGGTCCGCGAGCACCTCCTCCCCCGCGACGGCGACGTCGAGGGTGCCGAGCACGAGCTCGGGGTAGTAGCCGGCCCGGGTGACCTCGTCGACCAGCGACGTCGGGGTGGGGACCTCGTCCCCGGGGCGAGCCTGCGCAGTCCACGTCATGGGGCAGATCATGCCATCGTTCCCGTCACCCCCGGGTGTCGTTGCCCCCGTGGCGAAGCCGCGGCGGGCCACAATGCGGCCATGCCGAAGTCCGCCCCGCCGACGCCGCCGCCCGCCGACCATCTCATCGTGGAGCAGGACCTGCCCACGGAGATGCGCAGCTCCTTCCTGGAGTATGCCTACTCGGTCATCTACGCAAGGGCCCTGCCGGATGCCCGGGACGGCCTGAAGCCGGTGCAGCGGCGCATCCTGTTCCAGATGGACCGTATGGGGCTGCGCCCGGACCGGCCGCATGTGAAGTCCTCCCGCGTGGTGGGCGACGTCATGGGTCGGCTGCACCCGCACGGGGATGTCGCCATCTATGAAGCACTGGTGCGGCTGGCGCAGCCCTTCACCATGCGGCTGCCGCTGGTGGACGGCCACGGCAACTTCGGTTCCCTGGACGACGGCCCGGCCGCCCCCCGCTACACCGAGGCGAGGCTGGCCGCCCCCGCCCTGGCGCTGACGGCGGACATCGACGAGGACACGGTCGACTTCGCCCCCAACTACGACTACACGCTCACCGAGCCGGAGGTGCTGCCGGCGGCATTCCCGAATCTGCTGGTCAATGGCGCCTCGGGCATCGCGGTGGGCATGGCGACGAATATGCCGCCGCACAATCTCACCGAGGTGGTGGCGGCGGCCCGGCACCTGCTGGCGCACCCGGATGCCACCCTGGAGGAGCTGATGGCCTTCGTGCCCGGGCCGGACCTGCCCGCCGGCGGCATGATCGTGGGTCTGGATGGGATCCGGGAGGCCTACCGCACCGGGCGCGGGAAGTTCTCCACGCGCGCCACCGCCCGCATTGAGAACATCACCGCCCGCAAGAAGGGCATTGTGGTGACTGAGCTGCCCTACTTGGTGGGTCCGGAGAAGGTTATCGCCCGCATCAAGGAGACCGTGGCGTCCAAGAAGCTGCAGGGCATCACCGACGTCGCGGACCTGACCGACCGCAAGCACGGCACCCGCCTGGTGATCGGGGTCAAGAACGGCTATAACCCAGAGGCGGTGCTGGCGCAGCTGTACCGGTACACGCCGCTGGAGGACTCCTTCGGCATCAACAACGTGTGCCTGGTGGACGGCCAGCCGCGCACACTCGGCCTGCGCGAGCTGCTGGACGTATTCGTCCGCCACCGCCTGACGGTGGTGGAGCGGCGCACCCGCTTCCGCCTGGGCAGGCGGCGCGAGCGCCAGCACCTGGTGGAGGGGCTGCTGATTGCGATCGTCGACATCGACGAGGTCATTCAGGTGATTCGCTCCAGCGAGGACGCGGCCACGGCCCGCAGGCGCCTGATGCAGGTGTTCGACCTGTCCGAGCCGCAAGCCAACTACATCCTGGAGCTGCAGCTGCGGCGCCTGACCAAGTTCTCCGTGATCGAGCTGGAGAAGGAACGGGACGAGCTGGCTGCCGAGATCGCCGAGCTGGAGGCGATCCTGAATGACGAGTCGCTGCTGCGGGCCACGGTGTCCCGCGAGCTGGCTGCGGTGGCGGAGGAGTTCGGCACGCCGCGGCGCACGGTGCTGCTGGAGGCGGCGGGGACGAGCGCCGGGGCGCTCAGCGGCGGCGTGGGCGCACCCGGCGGCGCCGGTGCCGGCGCCTCGCAGGCCATGCGGCA
>NZ_PIZD01000036.1:0-2095 GCF_010365615.1 Actinomyces sp. 565 | reverse complement strand
ACCATCACCAACATCACCGCCACCGCCCTAGTCATACTCAACCTGAACAACAACCTCCCCTGATGAGAAAGGCTCACTGAGGAAGTATTCCGAGAAGTTGCGGGATCTGGCGACTTGGATGGCTGTGCAGGGGCCCGCCGGGATCCGGAGAGGTCTAAGGGTGTGATCCGCAGGATCGCCGAGGAGTTGGGTGTCCATCCCGAGGCGCTGCGTACTTGGGTGAAGAAGGCTGAGATCGATGCAGGCGCCCGGCCGGGAACCACCAGCGAGGACGCCCAGCGGATCCGGGAGCTGGAGAAGGAAGTACGCGAGCCGGGGTGGGCCAACGGGGATCCTGCGTAAGGCGAGCGCGCATGTTTGCACCCCGGGCGGAATGTGAGGCGCCGTCAGATCAGAGGAGGCCGTTGTTCAGGCTGAGGATGACTAGGGCGGTGGCGGCGATGTTGGTTATGGTTGATGGGTCGAGGGTGGCTCGTTTGAGGGCCTTGAAGTCTTTGAGTAGGGCGTTGGCTCTCTCGGCGGGGGCCCGCAGACTGGCCTGAACCTGGTTGTAGGTCTGAACTGCACCGGATTTGATGGAGGCAGTGAATTCACGGAAGGATCACTGTCATGAGTGCTCAGAGGAAGTATCCCGAGGAGTTGCGGGAGCGGGCCACCAGGTTGGCTGTGGAGGCCCGTAGGGACCCGGACAGGTCTAAGGGGGCGATCCGCAGGATCGCCGAGGAGCTGGGCGCCCCGCCCCGAGGCGCTGCGCACCTGGGACACAGGAGGCCGAGGTCGACGCGGGCGCCCGGCCGGGAACCACCAGTCAGGATGCTGAGCGGATCCGGGAGCTTGAGGCTGAGAACCGTGAGCTGCGGCGGGCGAACGCGATCTTGAGGAGTGCGTCGGCTTTTTTCGCGGCGGAGCCAGGCCGCCCGTCCCGCTGATCTGTGAGTACATCGACTCCCACAGGGAGGAGTTCGGGGCCTGTGCCAGTTCTGCCAGGCGCTCACTAGTGCCGGTACCAATGATCGCCCCTACCCGTCCTGCCGGGCCCGCAAGTCCCGTCCCCCCAGTGCCAGAGGGATACGCGATGAGGCTCTGAAGGCCGAAATCGGGCGGGTGCATGAGAAGAACTACTGCGTTCTGGGCGCCCGCAAGATGCATGCGATGCTCAACCGGCCTGAGGCCTGTGAGCGGCATGGGTTGGGGCATGCGGCGCCTGCTGCACCGTGGAGAGGTTGATGCGGGCCATGGGGTTGCACGGCATCCGCCGTGTTAAGTCGCCCAGGACGACCCGGTCGGCGCCTAAGGAGCAGTGCCCCGCAGACCTGGTGAACCGGCACTTCAGCGCGTTCAGGCCGAACGAGTTGTGGGTGGCGGACATAACCTATGTGCGCACCATGAGCGGCTGAGTGTATGTGGTCTTCGCCCGCTGACGTGTACTCGCGTCGGATCATCTGGTGGCAGACGTCCACGAGCCTGTACACCGACCTGGCCCAGGGGCGCCCTGAAGATGGGGATCTGGCAGCACCCGGCGAGAGGGCGCTGACCTGAAGGGCCTGATCCACCACTCCGACCGGGGTGTGCAGTACCGGGCGATACGTTACGGGCAGGCCTCCTCCGACTGCGAAGCGGTCGCCTCGGTCGGGTCGAAGGGCGACCTCCTTTCGGCTTCGCGCTGGCCGAGGCGCTCAACTCGCTCTACAAGGCCGAGCTCATCCGCAACCGCCGCTACCTCGACGACCGCGGCCCCTGGCAGGGCATCGATGACGTCGAGCTCGCCAACGCCCAGTGGGTGCACTGGTTCAACAACACCCGTCCCCACTCCGTCATCAGCATGCGCAGTCCCGTCCAGCATGAGCAGGCCTACACCCCACCGCCACAAGAAGACACCAACACCATCGCCGAGTCGGCGTCCGAGTCCGAGGCCATGGACATCGGCGAGCAGACCACCAGCCAAGCCCAGCCGGCAACCACCGGCGCCAGATAAAACAGCCGCCACAAAACCCGGGGCTTGACACTGAGTCTTATGGTTTTGGCTTAGATATGGCTTCGCATGGGAAGACAGAGCAAGCGGCGGCTGGCGCCCCGTAAAAGGGTGCCAGCCGCC
>NZ_PIZD01000035.1:0-7872 GCF_010365615.1 Actinomyces sp. 565 | reverse complement strand
ATCTCACGACTTCTGACACTCCCAGATGTCATGAGATCCAACAGTCCCAGAAGTCATGAGACAACACAGTACCCCTACCGTACGAACCGTCACCACAGGGTACGAATCGTCGACCAGAACGTACGAACCGTCACCACGAAGTACGAACCGTCAACCATGGGCCCGCGAACCGCCGGCCAGAACATACGAACCGTCAACCATGGGCACACGAACCACCACGCCGGCACAGCCCCGAACACCAGCCGCAGGTCCCGGCACGCCACAACCACTGCCCCCGAACGCCACAACTGTTGCTCCCCGGGCACCGACCACCGCTCCCCGCACGCCAACCCACCCAGACGCGCACACCGGCCACAACCCGACCAAAGCCGGCCACCACCCGACCAACCAACCACCACACCCACAAACCACAAGAACCCGCGGAGTCGCCCAGCGGCCCCGCGCCGTCGTCCCCTCGGTAGACGCTGGGGCCTACCCCCGACTCGGCGCGCCAGCCCCACGTCCCAAAACCAGATGAGCCGAAACCGGAAGCGCCGACGCCGCGAGGACAATGAGTTCAGGACACTGAAGAGCGCGAGCAAAAGGGCAGGTCCGGCGGACGAGCGCCGAACGTGCTCGCGTGGGAACAGCGTCGGCTCCGTGAATTGCCCCCTGACGGGTGATGGTTCCGCACTACTCCCACAGCAGCAGGCCGTCGGCCAGCAGGCTGCGCGCGCCGGCCGCCATGCGTGTCTTGAGGGCCTCGGCGTCGGCGTCGGCATCGGTTAGCGCCGCCACGGCGGTGGCGATCTGCCTCACGCTCAGCTCGCCGTCGGCCACCTCCACCAGTGCCGCCAGCGCGGTATCGGCCCGTACCGTCCGGGCAAAGCCACCGCCCTGACGCAGCAGGATCACGCTGGGCTCGCTGCTACCGGGACGCAGGTGGCGTTCCTCGGTGACGTCGGGGGCGACTACGGGGTGCAGCTCCATGACCTCCGCGGCGCTCATGGCGGCAAGGAGGCTGCGTGAGCGCACCACCTGGGCCACGTGCGGCCCCAGCGGTGCGCTCGGGCGTGTACCGATCTCCTCCAACACCCGCCAAGGCACCCCAGCCGTATCACCGTCATCGGGACGGTGCAGCACCACGTAGCCGAAGCCGATTCCCTGAACCCCCCGGGCGGCGAAGTCGTCAATCCACGCACCCAGGGCGGCCTCGAAGCCGGGCCGGTCGCGCTCGGGGGTGGTGCCACCGTCGCGCAGCCACATGGTGGCGTACTCGACCGGGTCCTGCACCTCCCGCTCAATCACCCAGGCGTCGATGCCATCGGGCAGCCAGCCCTCCACGCGCTCACGCCAGTCCTGACCATCGTGGTGCTCCCAGTTCCCGAGCATGACTGCCGTGCCGCCGGGACTCATATGAGCTCCTAGTGCTGGCAGTAGCACGGGCAGGACCGGGCCACCGGCGTCGCGGTACTCCATGAGCGGCAGGCCTGCATCCCGGACAGCGGGCGGGGTGATGACGAAGGGCGGGTTGGTGGCGATCAAGTCGAAGGTGTCCCCGGTGACTGGCTCGAGGAATGATCCGTGCCGCAGCTCCAAGCGCTCGGGGTCGGTGCCGGCCAGGGCGGCGTTGAAGGCGGTGAAGGCCAGCGCCCGTGCGGAGATGTCAGTGGCGACGACGCGCTCCGCGTGCCGCAGCAGGTACAGGGTCTGGATACCACAGCCGCAGCCCAGGTCCAGGGCCCTGGTGACGGGTGTGCGCGGAGTCAGGGATGCCAGGGTCAGCCCGGCGCCGCCAATGCCCAGGACGTGATCGGGGGCGAGTTGTCCCTGTGACACCAGCTCACCCACGTCGGAGGCGACCCACCAGCGCACTTCGCCGACGTCGTCGCGCGCCTCGTGGGGTCGCAGGTCTACAACCGCCCGCACGCGCTCGTTCTGCGCTGCCGCACCATCCCCGGTCTGCGCCGGGTTACCGCCCCGGGGATCCCCTCCCCCTGCCTGTGGGTCGGCGCCGACGACGAGTCCGATAGCGCGGGCACCGGCGGCACCGGTACGCGGCAGGGCGGCATCCAGCTCGGCCGCGTAGACCGGCTCCCCCAGCATGAACAGTGCGGTGAGCACTGCCACGGGGACGGTGCTGGTCTCCGCCTCGGTACCTGCGCGTGCGTCATTGAGCACTTGCCGCACGCGCCGTAGAGCGGGGTAGCGCTGTTCCCGGCGCAGTGCCGCATCGGCCGCAGGGCCGAGCAGCCGTGCGACGGCGTCAACGCCCCAGCCGGAGTCCTCCAGGTCTGCGCGCAAGGCCGCCGCCTGCGCCCCGGTGGCCACGGGCGGTGGGGCGGGGGTTAGCACGGGCGGTGGGGCGGGGGTAAGCACCGGCGGTGGGGTGGGGGACGCCTCCCGTTGCGTGGGCTCTGGCGCGGCAGGCTGGGCGGGTGCGGCGTCGGTCATGGGGTGACCGTACCGCGCAGCGCCCTGCCGGCCCGGGCTTAGCCGGAGAACATGTCCATGCCCACGCTCATCACCACCGGGACGATGCCCAAAATGATGAAGGCAGGCAGGAAGCAGGTCCCCAGTGGCAGCACCAGCCGGACCGCCAGCCGCTCGGCGGCCTCCTCGTCCGCCGCCTGCCGGCCGGCCCGCAATGACGCTGCCGTGCCGGCCGGCCCGCAATGACGCTGCCGTGCCGGCCAGCAGCGGCGCAGGCGAGGCGCCGTCCTCCCAACCGGGCCGCAGGCACGCCTCGAGCCGGGTGTGGCGCCGGTTCGCCGCCCGGCCCCACCAGTGCCGGCGTGCACGCCTGCGCTGTGCGCCCTCGCCTTCGTCCTCCGCCTCACGCCCGGCGCGCCACGCCTCCTGCCAGTCGGCTCCCAGCAGCAGGGCTCTCCCAACCACGCTCAGCTCCTCATCATCCAGTGCCTGCCCCAGAGCCTGCAGCGCCCCGGGCACCGACGCCCCGGCCGCGAGCGCCGCCCCGGCCAGGTCGAGCACCAGTGCCTCGTCCACGCCGTCCGTGGCGGTGGCCGCCGCGGTGACAAGTCGCGTGGTCAGCCAGTGCCCGACTCCCATCAGAATCACGCCGACCACCCCCAGGGTGCTGCCCAAACCGCCGTCGAGCAGGATCTGCCCGGGGTGGGCGCCGATAGCGGTGCCGAGCAGCAGTCCCACCGGAGGAAGCAGGGCGAGCAGCCGGGCGGTTGAGCGCGGCCCGGACAGGGCGGTGCGGCGCGAGTCGTCCGCACGCCCGGATTCCGCTACTCCTCCGGCCACCGCCTCCAGTACCCCTGCCAGTGGGGCGCCGAGTGCCGTGGTCAGGCGGCAGGCGGCTACCGCCCCGGGGACGGCGGCCGCGGTGAGGCGACGGCGTGCGCTGCGGGCGCGGCGCCCCGGCAGCGGCGGGCGCCAGCGCCAGCGTCCCTCGTGCCGGTGGGGCAGCCAGCTGTCGGGTGGCTCCCGGGCCAGGGCGAGGAGTGCGGGTGGCACGCCGTCGTCGTCGGGCTCAGTGCCCTCCTCCACCCCGGCGCGTTGCAGGGCTCGTGCCCAGGCGCGCTGCGGGGTGGCGCCTGCGCGCAGGAGGGTGGACACCTCTGTCAGCACCAGGCTGAGGTCTAGGTCATGCGCCCTGGAGCGGGTGGGGCGGGCCAGTCGCCCGGCGTGGTTGGCGCCCAGGGCGGCCGGGGGCTCGCGGCGGGCCGGCAGCAGGATCACGGCGGCGGCCAGTGCCACCAGCAGCCCGGCCAGTACTTGCGCGCCGCTCATCGTCGGCTCCTGCGCGGGCGCGCCTGCGCGGGTGCCGCGTCGGCACCGACCACAGCCGTGGGGCCCGGCGCCGCTGGTGGCCGGGGCACTGCCCCCGAGCCCAGTGCAGCGGCCACGGGTGCCTCCCCGATGCGCTGCGCTAGGCGGTCCACGCCGGGACCGGCTGTCACCTGGCCGTTGGAGCCGATGACGAGTGCGTCCCGGCAGCGCATCCGGTCCCCGGCCCGTTCCAGCACACCGATCGCGGTGACCAGGCGCAGTGAGGTCGTGCCCGGGCGGGCCTGCCGGCGCAGGTGGACGACGGCGTCGAGCGCACTGACGGCTTGCGCGGCCACGGCACCCTCATCCAGGCCGGCCAGGGCGCCGAGCGCGGTAAGGCGGGCGGGGACGTCGGCGGGCGAGTTGGCGTGCAGGGTGGCCCAGCCGCCCTCGTGACCGGTGTTCAGGGCGGTCAGTACGTCGCGGACCTCCGGGCCGCGGCACTCGCCGAGCACGATACGGTCCGGGCGCATGCGCAGGGCTGTGCGCACGAGTGTGGTCATGGGGACGGCCCCGACTCCCTGGACGTTCTCTCCACGCTCCTGCAGGTGGATGACGTGCGGGTGGTCGGGGCGCAGTTCACTGGCCTCCTCAATGCATACGATCCGCTCGTCGGCCGGTACCAGCCCCAGTAGGGCGGCCAGCAGGGTGGTCTTGCCGGTGCCGGTGGCGCCGGTGACCAGGCAGTTGGCCCGGCGTGCCACCAGGGCGGTGAGGACCGCGTCCAGCCCGGGGGCGATCGTGCCCGCGGCGGCCAGCTCGGGGACGGTGTAGGCGCGGCGCCGCTTGGTGCGCAGGCAGATGAGAGTGCCGTCGGCGCTCAGCGGTGGCAGGACCGCGTTCAGGCGGGTGCCGTCGGGCAGGGTGACGTCCACGATCGGGCTGGCGTCGTCCAGGCGGCGGCCACAGGCCGCGGCCATGCGCACCGCCAGTGCCCGCACCTGGTCCTCGGGCAGCCGGGCCTCGGCTACCGCTTCGAGCCCCCGCCCGCGGTCAATCCATGTACGGCCGGCGCCTACGAGCACGTCGGTGACGCCGTCGAGCTCCAGCAGCGGCTGCAGCACGGGGCCGGCGCCCGCGACGTCGGCACGCACTTGCCGGGTGAGGCGTGCCAGGCCGCCCGCACCGGTGGTCGGGGCGGCGCCGGAGCCGAGTGCGGTGTCAAGGCTGGCTCCGCGGGCGAGGGCACCGCGGACCCGGGACAGCTCCTCGTCAGCCCGGCCGGGTTCGGGCGCACCCGCGGAACGGCCGGCTGGGGCGGGGACGGCTACCATTGCGCGTCCTCGGGCGGGTTTTGGGCCAGGTCCAGTAGCCGATCGGCGACTGCCCGCGCCTGGGAGCGCAGGGCGCCGCGACCGCGGGTCGGGTCATCGCCGCGGGCGATGCGCTGGGCGACGGCGCGCTCATGCGGGATGATGGCGGCGATCTCGGTGCGGGTCATGAGCGCGAGCTCGTCGGGCGTGACGTCTTCGCCGGTCTTGCGTACCACCGTGTACACCTTGGTGGGCGTGCCCGGTGCCGGGCCGGGGGCGAGCGTTTGTGGGCCGCCGAGCCCGGCCTGCTCCGCGCGCTCTTGCCCCAGCGCCTTCAGTCGCGCAGTGAGTGCCTCTGCGGCTACCGCCGAGCGCAGGTCCAGTCCGGACATGAGCAGGATGGTGGCGTCCGCAGGCGGGAGGCCGCCGCGGGGGAGGTCGATCATCACCAGGTCGTGCTCGGCGCGCAGCGCGTCCACGGCGGGCCGCAGCTGCTCATGCCCACTGGCACCGCCCCGGCCGTCGCCGGTCAGCACGGGCATGCCCAGCCACTCCGGTAGGGCGGTTACGAGTCTCTCCGGGCGGAAGGCGACTTCGTTGGCGGGCAGGTCTGCCCAGCGCAGCCCGGGCAGCACGCCGTCTCCCATGAGCAGGCCCAGGCTGCCGGCGGGGTCGGCGTCTACGATCGCGACTCGTTTCCCGCGGGCGTGGCAGGCGCGTGCCAGGTGGAGGAGGAATGTGCTGACGCCGAGTCCGCCGCGGGCGCCGGTCGCGGCGACAACTCGGGCCCGTGGCGGGTGCTGGGCGGTAAGCAGGAGAGCTATCAGGTGGTCGGCGCCGTCCGGTTCACAGCAGCGATTCAGGTCGGCGGGCATGACCCCCGGTTCGGTGGGGGGCGGGGCCAGGCCCTCCGGGGCGACCAGCACGACGGCCGTTACCGCGGGTTCGGCGAGCAGCTTTTGCGCCGCGGCGCCCGGGGCTTCGCGGGGATCGGCCAGCACCGGCGCCACTCCGGTGCAGGCCTGCACAACCTCCGCGGGAAATGCCTCCGGTATCCGGTCCATGGGTGCGGCGGCCGCCTGGGCGACGTCGAAGACACCGGGGGTGACCAGGAGTACCCGCACATTGGGGGCGAGTGGTGCGGTAGCGGCGTCCATATGGCTCTCCTTGAGGGCTCCGGCCCGCGGCGTGGTGCCCGGGCGGTCCCGAACAGGGTGCCGCGTTGCGTGCCTCTCCCGCTCGGCGCCTGTGGATGGTCCCGTCGGCGGCTGCTCTCGAGTACGCCTGTGGACTACGGAGGGCTGAGTGTGCGTGGAGGCCACCGCGGGCTCGGGCGAGGCGCCCCGGCATCAGCGCGGCTCGTCACTGCACTGCCCGCGGCCGCACGGCCCGTAGCAGCACAACCGGCCCCGGCGGGATCAGGCTCAGCGCAGCTCAGTGGTTCCGGCCAGGATGGCGTTGCAGATGCTGTGCGCCTCCTGAATGCCCACCAGGATCGCTTCCGCCTGCCACACGATCCACGCGATCACGCCGTCGGGCTGGCCGGATGCGTAGGCCGCGGCCGCATCGGCGTAGGCGCCGGGAGCACGCCCGGCGTACTGATCGGTGACAGCCACCCCGGTGGGCTCCAGGCCGTCGCGAGTAATCAGGTGGTGCACCAGCAGTCGGCCGACAGCGGCGTTGCCGGCGGCGAAGGGGCGGATCGCGATCATTTCCGCGTGGACGATGGCGGCACGTACAAGTGCCGGGGCTCCGGGGGCGTCAATCAGCTCAAGCAGTGCGTCGAACCGGGCACGCAGCGCCTCGCCGTCGGGGGTGGTGCCGGGTCCGCCCTCAAGCGGGGCCGTGCCCGGACGGCGCGGGACTGCGACGGCCGTCAGGGGTATGCGCCCGGAGGCGGCCAGTGGTCCGGCCACGTCGCGGTGGAGTGTTGCCAGTAAGGTGCGGGGACTGGGCTGGGCGGGGCGGGTGCTTCCGCGCAGATCGGGCATCCATTCGTCCAGCCGCACGCCGGCGCGCCATAGTCCGGCTGCGGCGTCGAGCGACGGGTCCCCGGTGGTGGCCTCGGTCAGGGACCGGTCGGCGACGGCCTCACGTAGTACCCCGGTGGGCAGGACCGCACCCTCAACTGCGGCTGAGGCGATGGCACTCCGGATGGCGGACTCGGCCCGGGCCTCCCGCCAGCGACGGCGCAGCGCCTGGTGCCAGCGCAGCTCGGTGGAGGCCTCGCGCAGGGCCTCCTCGGCGCGCTTGACGCGGTCGTCGGCTGCGAGGGCCTCCAGCGCCCGGGTGACAGGGCTGGGGCGGGCCGGGCGCATGGCACTGCTGGGGCGGGCCGGGCGCACGGCACTGCTGGGGCGGGCCGGGCGCATGGCGCTGCTGGGGCGGGCGTCGGCGGGCGGAGAGGTGTTGCTGCATGGCCGGGCGGCGTCGTCCGCGTCGTGCCCCCGTTCGGGTCTCCCTCCGGCAGGCGGGCCGATCGACACTCCCATGCTGATCACGGGGCCACTGTATGCGTGCGGGCCGAGCCCGCCACAAGCCGACGCGCAACCGCGAGCCCCGGGCCACGAGCCTGCGAAGGCAGCCAGCACCACGCCCGCCGCCGACAGTATCCCGCCCGCCCCGACAACTCGACTGCCAAGTTGTATTCGGACTAGGTGGTGGTGCCCGTGGGCTTGTGCTCGTCGTCCTCTGCATGTTGGCGGTTCGGCACTTCGCATGACGGTTCGTACCTTTGCACCGACGCTTCGTACCTTTCGGTGACGCTACGTACCCCTACCGTACTGTGTTGTCTCATGACTTCTGGGACTGTTGGATCTCATGACATCTGGGAGTGTCA
>NZ_PIZD01000034.1:11477-20467 GCF_010365615.1 Actinomyces sp. 565 | reverse complement strand
CGGCGCCCGTCTCCGTAGACGGGCGCCGACCTTGAGGCCTGAATCAGGCGCCGTTGATATGGCGCTACTCGCGGGGTCCGAGTCAGATGCCGAAGCCGACGCGGCGGGGAGAGGCCTCGCCGATCTCGATGTAGGCGAGCGAACCCGCCGGGATGAACACCTTGCGGCCCTTGTCATCGGTCAGGGTGACCGCGGAGGTAGCGGCGTCAGCCACGGCCGCGAGGACCTCCTCTTGGGAGGCGGAGGTCTCCAGCTGGAGCTCGCGAGTCGAGTGCTTGATTCCGATGGTGACCTGCATGGGTACTCCTTGTGTCCAGGATTTGGGTCGCTCAACCCTGTAAAGGGCAACGGCCCGTATTGGGGCGTCTGCCCCGATCCTACGGGTGCCATCGCCGCAACCGTCCGCCATGAACGCCGTGATCCGGGCCGTTTCGCGTCGCGCGGACAGCCAGATGTCCTCGCCCGCACCGATTCGATGTCCAGGTGACGCTAAGGGCGTTCCATTCACGTCGGACCCCCGTGGTGAGATGGATGCATGTCCAGCCCCACCGGCGCCCCCCGCCTCCTACCCCCGCTCGCGCAGCCCCCACTTCCCGAGCCTGACGCCTCCGCTGCCCGGGTCCTCAGTCGTGCCGCAGACGGTGCGAACATCGTCGTTCTCGGCGCCCCGGGTACCGGCAAGACCACCACCGCTCTGCGCCTGCTGGTCGAGGCGGTAACCACCCGCCGCAAGGAAGCGGTCCTGCTCGCGCCCACACGGGCCCGCGCTGACCGCCTGCGCGAGCGCGCCTCCCACCTGCTCAGCCTCGCCGGTGCCTCCTCAGGCACAGTCCGGGTACGCACACCCGTCGGCCTGGCCCTGACGATCCTGACAACCTCGTTCACCCAGCGTCCCGACCCGCTGCCCGCCCCGGTCCTGCTCGCTGGGGCGGAGGAGGACGCCGCGCTGGCCGGGCTGGTGCCCGGGGCCGACTGGGGGGACCTGCCCGCCGAGGCCGTCGAGTCACGTGCCTTCCGCACCGAGCTGCGCAATCTGTTGGCCCGTGCCGGCGAACTCGGCGTCACCGCCGAGCAGCTCGCCGCTCTCGGCGCCGAGCTGGACGTCCCCATCTGGCGGCACGCCGCCCCGCTGCTGCGCACCTGGGACGCGCAGGGCCGCCCCAGCGCCGCCAACCGCTCCGCCGTTCGCAAGATGGACTCGGCCCGCCTGCAGGACCGCGCCCGCGAGGTCCTGGAATCCTGGGGCGACGACGGCGTGAACGCGCCGCGTCCAGTTCCGGACGTTATCATCGTCGACGACTACCAGGACTGCACCGCTGCCACCGCCCGTCTGCTGGCTGCCCTCGCCGCCCCCGACGCCGATGGTCACCGCGCTCAGATCGTTGCGCTGGGGGATCCCGACGCCGCCGTTGAGGTCTTCCGCGGCGGCAACCCCAGCCTGCTCAACGCCGCCGAGGATCGCTCCGGGCTCGCCGCCGAGCGCCTAACGCTGCGTACGGTCCACCGCGGCACACCCGCACTCGCCCAGGTGTGGGCCGCGCAGGCCGACCGCATCCCCATCACCGGCACCGCTACTCACCGGCACCCCGAGTACGTCAGCGGCCCGGCATCCGCCGCTGCGCCGCCCGCCGCCGGGACAGATGCCGCGGCTGGAGATGCCCACGATGCTTCCGGAGCGGGTGCCATTGACGCAGCGCCCCAAAACACGCCCCAAGATACGACGCACGTGCAGGCGCTTCCGAGTGGTGTTGAGACCATCATCGCCTCCGGGCCGCTCCAGCAGACTGCCCAGATCGCTCGCATCCTGCGCGGCGAGCACGTCCACTACAACACCGCGTGGGACCAGATGGCCGTGATCGTCCGCTCCGCGAGCACCGCCCGCGCGGTCAGCCGAGAACTGCGCCACCACGGCGTTCCCCTGGCCTCCAGTACCCCGGCCGTGCTGCTGCGCGCCGAGCCGGCCGCGGCCGCCATCATCAACGCCTGTCGCGCCGCGCTGGCCGGCACCCTCGGGGACGCCGACACCCCACCCGAGTGGGCCACAGCCTTCGACCTGCTCACCAGCCCCCTGATTGGGCTGACCAACCTGGACCTGCGTCGGCTGCGGCGCCGCCTGCGCGCCGACCGGCCCGCCGAGGCCGGCCGGGATGAGAACCTGCTAGGCGTGCTGGCCAGTCCTGAGGCGGCTGCCGTCCTGGCCCGGGAACTGGCTGACGAGCCCCTGGCCGAGCAGGCCATACGGCTCGAGCGCGCGGCCGGGGTCGTCGCCGTCCTGCGGCGGGTTGTAGACGCCGCCAGGGGAGGGCGCGTTGACGCCGAGGCACTGATGTGGGCTGCCTGGCAGGCCTCTCAGTGCGCGGAGACTTGGCGCGCCACGGCGCTTACACCGCGCACCTCCCGCTCCGCCGCACTCATGGCCGAGGCGGCGGAACATGACCTGGACGTGGTCACCGTGCTGTTCAAACGCGCTGAGGTGTGGGCAGAGCGCCACCCCGGGGCCGCAGCAGGCGACTTCCTGAACGAGCTCGCGGCAGAGGTGCTGCCCTCGGACACGGTGGCCCCGCAAGGAATCCGCCCGCCCGGCGTCGCGGTCCTCCCCCCGGCCTCCGCGGCCGGAGCCCAGTGGGAGGTAGTGGTCGTCGCCGGGGTGGAGCGGGATGTGTGGCCCGATCTACGGCTGCGCGACGGAGTGACACACTCCGGCCTGCTGGTCGACGCCGTCACCGGCCGCCTCCCGCTCGTGGCCGACGGCAGGCGGGTGGCCGCACAAGATCCCGCCGAGGCCCGCAGTCAGGTCCGGGGCGACGAACGCCGCATGTTCCTCTCTGCCATCTCCCGCGCCAGTCGCCGTCTAGTGATTACCGCTGCCGCGGATGCCGACACCGCCCCCTCGGCGTTCCTGTTCGAGGTCGCCGCCGCTGCCGAGCAGAAGATCTTCAACGAGGACGGCGAGCTCAACCACGCCCCGGATGTTGCGGACCTGACCCTGCCGGGGCTCGTGGGGGAACTGCGCGCTGCAGCCATTGCCGGCCGCCTGGAGCAGGCCGACGCCGGCGCTCGCGCGCGCGGCCGTCAGGCCGAGCAGCTGCTGGCCGTACTCGCCCGCGACGGCGTCAGTGCCGCCGCACCCACCAACTGGGCCGGCCTGGGGCACCCGACCTCCACCGCGCCCCTGGTCGGCGCGGGTCAAGAGATCCGCATCAGTCCCTCCGACGTCGACGCGATCAGTAAGTGCCCGCTGAAATGGTTCCTGCAGCGCAACGGCGGCGGCACCGGCACCAGCGATGCCCAGGGGGTCGGCGTGCTCGTGCACGGCCTGGCCGAGCGCGCTGAACGGGAGGGGTTGCGCGGCGACGCGCTGCGCCAGGCCCTGGAGGACGCGTTGCCGGAGCTGGGTTACCCGGACACCTGGCTGGGTGGTCTTCAGCGGCAGCGCGTGCGCGACATGATTGACCGGCTCGACGCCTACCTCGGGTCGGTCACCGCCCCCGCCCTGGTGGAGCAGACGGTAGACGTCCATCTCGATTTGCCCGTCCCCCAGGACGACGAGGGGGAAAGCGCCGTTGTTGACGGTGGCGGGCCCGTAGCGGGCGGTGATGCCGGGTGCGTGGCCGACGCCGGGGCCGTGGCCAGCGACGGTGAGTCCGTGACCGCGGGGGATCCGATCCCCGTTCGCATACGCGGGCGCATCGACCGCCTGGAGTTCCTCGATGGCACCCCGCCCGACGCATCCGCGGACCGTGTGCTACCCGCCGGGCAGGGACAGCGCGTACGCGTCATCGACTTCAAGACCGGCATCAGCAAGCCAGACAAACCGAATTTCAACGCGCAGCTCGCCACCTACCGCATGGCGCTGTCCGCCCTCGGCTATGAGGTAGATGGCACCGGCCTCGCAGCGCTCGGCGTGGAGCCGCGCGTCACGAAGGATCGTGGTGTGTTCTTGGTGCCCGATGGACTGCTTCTCGCCTCCAGTCCCGATCCGGAAACCGGGAAGGAGTGGGATGTGGAGCTGCTCGCCCGCGCCGCGCTGGATATTTCCGGTGCCAGTCTCATCGCTCGCAGCGGTGGCCACTGTCGCGGGTGCTCCTTCAAGGCCAGTTGCCCCGTCAACCCCGAAGGAAGGAGAACCGTGGCATGAGCGCCGCCGACCTCACCCCAGAAGCCCTCGCCAAGAAACTCGGGTTGCATTCACCTACCGAGGAACAGTCGAAGATCATCGCCTATCCGTTGCGGCCCCTGCTGGTGGTCGCCGGCGCCGGCAGCGGCAAGACCGCCACCATGAGCCAGCGCGTCGTCCACCTGGTCGCCACCGGCGCCGTCCGCCCAGATCAGGTCCTGGGGCTGACCTTCACCCGCAAGGCCACCGCCGAGCTGGCCGAGCGCGTCTCCACCCGCCTCGCCCAGCTGGCAGGCAGCAGCGTCATCAACGGCGCAGACGACTCACCCGAGCCGACCGTGGCCACCTACGACTCCTTTGCCGGCTCACTCGTGCGCGAATACGGCCTGTACGCTGGCGCCGACCCGGATGCCACCCTAATCACCGAGGCCCGCAAGTGGCAGATCGCTACCGACATTCTCGAACGACGCACGGACCCGCTTCCTTTTGAATCCAAGTCCAGCGCGATTGCCGCCGTCCTGCGCGCGGACAATGCGCTGTCCACGAACCTGCTCAGCATTGATGATGCCCGCGAGGAACTGACCGATATTTGCGACTTGTTCTCCGGACTGCAGGCCATTCAGAAGAACCTGCTAGAGGACAAGTCGACCACTGTAATAGCGACCTGGCTGGGCGTGCTCGACGCTGTGCAGGACTTCCGCGACTACAAGCGCCGACATGGACTGGTCGACTTCGGCGACCGGCTAGTGCTGGCCTGCCGTATCGCCGAAGAAGTGCCCGAGGCCGTGGCGTCCATGCGTGCGCAGTATCCGGCAGTGCTGCTGGATGAGTTTCAGGACACCTCCGTCGCCCAGGTGCGGCTGCTGTCCGCACTGTTCGCCGATCAGGGCGTCACCGCCGTCGGCGACCCCAACCAGGCCATCTACGGCTGGCGCGGAGCCAGCGCCGGCGCGCTGGACACCTTCCACAACCGCTTCAACCCCTCAGGCGTGCAGTCCGTCGCCGACGGCGGCAACCCCGAAGCCGAGACCCCGGTGCTGCAGCTGTCGACCGCCTGGCGCAACGACTCCGCGGTCCTCGCCGCCGCCAATGTCATCTCGAACCCCCTGCGCAACCCTGAGTATCAGCTTGGCGACGCGGCCATAAGCCATGTCCCAGTGCGCGAGTTGCGTGAGCGTTCCGCCGACGACGGTCTCGGTGCCGGGCGGGTGTTCGGATCATTCCTCACCGACCCGCTGCAGGAGGCGAACGTCATAGCCGATTTCATGCAGCAGCGTTGGAGCCGGACGGCAGAACTGGCGGTGCTGTGCCGTAGCCGCATCCAGATGACGCCGGTGGCCGAGGCCCTTGAGGCGCGTGGTATTCCCTACGAGGTGGCGGTGTCGGGCGGCATGCTGTCCATCCCAGAGGTAGCGGATGTGCGGGCCCTACTGGCTGTGGCCGCGGATCCCGAACGTGGCGATCGGCTCATGCGCCTGCTCACGGGAACCGATGTCGGTGCGGCCGATTTGCGGGCCCTGCAGCACTTCGCTCGCGAGCTCGTGCGCCAGCGCGACCGGACGGGCGGTGAAAACGCCGGAGCCGGCGGACATGCTGCGGAGCAGCTCGAGGATGTGGCCCTGTCCGAGGCGCTAGAGGAGCTCGCCCGCCGCGATGACGCCACCTATGTCCCCGGTGTCCGGCGTGCGGCGGGAGCAAGCAAGTCCGCGGTGAGGAACCCCGATTCCGGGCTCAGTGAGGCGGGACGGCAGGCGATCGTGCGGATCGCCCGGGCGCTGCGCCGCGTACGCGGCGCGCTTGCGCTGCCGTTGCCGGACCTAGTGGTGGTCGCCGAACAGGCACTCGGACTGGACATTGAACTGGCAGCCCGCGTCGGCAACCGTATGGGGCGGCGCGCCCTGGATGCCTTCCAGGCCGCCGCCGAGCAGTACGCCGCCGATGTCGATGTTCCCACCGTCTCCGGGTTCCTGGAACTGCTCGAGCTTGCGGAACAAGAGGAGCGCGGGCTGGAGGTCCCCGATATCGAGCCCGAACCGGGCGCCGTGCAGATCATGACCGTCCACGGCGCCAAGGGCCTGGAGTGGGACTGTGTTGCCGTCACCGGCCTGTCTGAGGCGTCTTTCCCCAGTTATGAGACCAAGCCGCGCGCGGACGGGACGGTGGCCGACAAGTCTTGGATGAACTCCGTTAATACATTTCCCTATCCCTTACGCGCTGACGCAGACCAGTTGCCGCCCTTCGAACTCGGCAGCCTGGAGATACCAATGGGCCCGGGCATTAAATTGAGCCGGGATGAGAAGGCCGAGATTAAGGCCCTTAAGGAGCAGTACAAGCTCGCGCTTGGACGCCACCTGATTTCCGAGGAGCGTCGCCTCGCCTACGTGGCTATAACTCGTGCACGGCATGACGTGCTGATGACCGGTTCCCACCTGGTCAAGGAAGGCAACACCGTAAAGCCCGCATCCCGGTTCCTGACCGAGCTGCAGCGGGCGGGGCTGCTTGCCGAGTTCGGCCCGGGCTTCACCGAATTGCCTGAGGACGCCGCCAACCCCGTTGGGATCGCGGAGGCTCCCTGGCCGGTGAAGCACACGGCCGCCCCGGGCTCGGAGCGAGCCGCCCGCATCGCCGTCGCCGAGGCCGTCAGCCGTGCCATGGCGGCCCCGACCGTGGCCTCCGCGGGCGAGGCCCTCCGCGGCGTGCATCCCACGGGGGAGGGCGCCACCGACGGGCGCGTCGCCCGCTGGTGGGAGGACGCCCGGCTACTGCTGGCCGAGCGCGACGCCGCCGCGGCCGAAGTGCCCACGGTCCGCCAGCCCGCTCACCTGGCCGCAACCGGGCTCGGCGAGCTGCGCCGCGACCGCGACGGCTTCGCGCTAGGCCTGCGCCGACCGCTGCCGTCCCAGCCGCAATCATCTGGCCGCCTGGGAACCGTCTTCCACGACGCCATCGCCCAGCGCCTGACCAGCCAAGGTCCGCTGTTCAGCCTGGAGGACGCCGGCGTGCCGGAGACCTTGAGCAAGGCGGACCGCGACCACGTCAACGACTGGCTGGAGGTTGCCGCCGACCACCCACTGCTGGCGGGATACCAGTTGGTGAGCACCGAGGAACCGCTTGAGCTCACCATCGGCGACACCACGCTGCGCTGCCGCATCGACGCCATCTTTCAGCGCCCCGGCAGTGACGACTACCTGGTGGTCGACTGGAAGACCGGCCACCAACGCGTGCCGGTGGACCAGCTCAGCGTGTACGTGCACGCATGGTCCGCAGCCAAGGACCTGCCCACCGACCAGATCCGCGCCGCCTACGTCTACGTCGCAGACAAGGGCCGCGTCGACGAGCTGGGCGAGAAGGACTTCCTCTCCCTGGAGGAGATTCGGCGCAGCCTGGACCTGCGGGATCAGTGAGTGTCGGAGTCTCCCCTGCCCTGCTGGTAGCCGGACCCCGCGGAACCCCGCCCCCGCGGTAGTGCGATAGCCCCTGCGGCCGCGCCGCGGTCGGGGGAACTAGTCCCCGCCGCCCGGCTCGTTGCCGTCCGCCGCATTCTCGCCGGTACCCTCGTGGTCGCCATCGGCGTCATCCTCGACCAGCACCATCTTGACCTCGCTGGTAGTCGCTTCCGGCTCAGCGGTCTCCTTGACCCCGGGCACGGGGGCCAGCCGCGGACCGCTCGGCTCCACCAACGGCTCGTCCCCGACCTGGGCAGCCAGGTCTGCCAGCATCGCCACCGCGTCATCAACAACGGAGGCACTCCCGGATCGCACGCCGTGCATCAGCCAGCGTGCCAGGCTCAACTCGCTGACCAGCTCCGCCCGATCACGCAGGTGCCGGTCCACGCCCTCGGTGCGCGCCAAGTCGTAGGCGGACTCGATCGAGTCCAGGCAGTCCACCGGTACGGACGCATACACCCACGCCATGTCTTCGGCCGGGTCGCCCACATGGGCCTGTCCCAGGCCACGCATAGCCACTACCGCCCCTCCCGCGGTAAGCACGTTCTCCGGCGCGAGGTCGCCGTGCACCACCACCGGGCGGAACCTCCACAGCGCCGAGTCCTCCAGCGCCACCTCCCAACGGGCCAGCAGCGCCGGCGGCACCTTGCCCGTTGCGGCGGCGTCGTCAAGCAGGTTCAGCCACTGGGTACGCACATCGTCCGCGTCGTACACCGGCAGACCAGCCTCGGATACCACGGTGGTGGGCAGGTCATGCAACTCTCCCAGGGCTTTACCCAGCCCAGCAGAAAGCCCAGGCCCAGGGCGCAGCGACCCAACGTCCATGTGCCGCCCCTCTAGGTGGCTGCGCACTTGAATGTGACTGCCCTCCAGACGGAGCGTGCCGGCGGGGCGGGGCACGTCGAACGACAACCGGCCGTCGTCGGCCACCCGGCCGATGCGGCGCAGCACCTCGGCCTCCGCCTCCATGGCCGCTCCAGTGGCGTCATCATGTGTTTCCAGCACTTCCCAGTGGCGGCCCTGAGTGTCTATGACACCAACCGTGCGCACAGCAGCGGACCGCTCCTGGGGGAGGGCCAACCGCGCCGGGTCCAGCCCGGGCACCGCGACCCCGGCAAGGGCCGCCAAGGCCAGCCGCGAACGCTCGCGGGCCGGGCCGGAACCGCCCGCACCGCCGGAGGATTCCGCAGAGCCGACGGGCGCCTGCGGGCTGCCGGAGTCTTGTGAGGAACTGAACTCGGACATGCGCGTGGGTCCGGACGACTCGGTGGGCGGCTGCGACATGACTCCACCGTAGGCGAGGAATCCGCCCAGTGGGGCGGCGCCGCGCCCCGGGGTCCGTACAGCTTCCAGCACACTGGCAGTCGGCCTCCCACCACTGCGGTGCTCCTCCCGGGCGCACGAGGTTTTCCACAGGCCCAGAAAAC
>NZ_PIZD01000034.1:0-11193 GCF_010365615.1 Actinomyces sp. 565 | reverse complement strand
GTCGTGACCTATGGTCGCTGCGTGGCGCTTTTCAGTGATGAGTCAGCGCCACGCACCACACCATCAAGTCACCCCAACTCTCATCTCCCAATCCAACCAGTCAGTGAGGTCCGTATGGATGCCGCAGCGCTGCTTCACTCCGAAATACGCGAGCTGGTCCGCCGTCGCGGCATCGACCCGCTGACGGACACTCCTGCCCTGGAGGCGCTAGTCGCCGAGGCGAGTGCCGATTACGTGGCGCGCGCCGACGCCGGCCTGGTCCCGCCCCTGCCGGATCCCGAGGCCGCAGGTGCGCGCGCCGTCGATGCGCTGGCCGGCCTCGGCCCGTTGCAGCGTTACCTCGATGATGACACGGTGGAGGAGGTGTGGTGCAACGCCCCCGGGCGCGTATTCGTCGCCCGCTCGGGCCGCCCGGAACTGACCACCACCCTGCTGGAGGACGAGGAGCTGCGTGTCCTGGTGGAGCGGATGCTGCGGTCCTCCGGCCGCCGCCTGGACCTGGCCAGCCCCTTCGTGGATGCCCAGCTACCCGGGGGCGAACGGCTACACGTGGCGATTCCACCCATAACTTCCCAGCACTGGGCGGTCAACATCCGCAAGCACACCTCCCGCGCGGCACGCACCAGTGACCTGGTGCGCATGGGCTCGCTGACCGAACACGCTGCCGCCTTCCTGGACGCTTCCGTACAGGCCGGGCTCAACATCCTCGTCTCCGGCGCCACCCAGGCAGGCAAGACCACCATGGTGCGGGCGCTGGCCGGCTCCATCCCCGCCGGGCAACGGGTAATCACCTGCGAAGAGGTTTTTGAGCTGGCGCTACGCAACCGCGACTGTGTGGCCATGCAGACCCGCGCACCCAACCTGGAGGGCGTGGGGGAGATCAGCCTGCGGCGGCTGGTGAAGGAGGCGCTGCGCATGCGCCCCGACAGGCTGCTGATAGGCGAGGTGCGAGAGGCGGAGGCTCTGGACCTGCTGATCGCAATGAACTCGGGATTGCCATCCATGTCCACACTGCATGCCAACTCCGCCCGGGAGGCGGTTGTCAAGATCTGCACCCTACCGCTACTGGCGGGAGAGAACGTTTCCGCAGGTTTTGTGGTTCCCACCGTCGCCTCCGCCGTCGACCTAGTGGTCCACCTGGACCTGGGCGCCGACGGGCACCGCCAGGTGCGGGAGATCGCCGCCCTGTCAGGCCGAGTGGAGAACGGCACCATCGAGATGTCTGAGGTATTCCAGCGCGACGCCGCAGGTCGGCTCGTGCGCGGACCGGGAATGCCCCCGGCCGCGGAACGCTACACCCGCGCGGGCCACGATCTGGCCGCGCTGCTGACCGAGGACACCCCGTACACCCGTCCGACCGGGCACCCGGCGGCCGTGATTCCGGGGGAGTGGTCCTGATGGGTGCCGTGGCCGGGCTGTTGGGTGGTATCGGCATGGTCCTGGTTTGGCTCGCCCTGACAACCGAGCCGCCCAAGTGGCGTTCCGAACGGCAGCGGCACCTGGCCGACCTGCTGGTCCAGGCGGGCGTCGGCCGCACCAGCCCCGCCCTGTTCATCGTCGGCAGCCTCGTCCTGGGGGTGATGGTGACCCTGCTGTTCCTCGGTGTGTCCCGCGCCTGGCCCATAGCGGCGGCCTTCGGCACCATCGCCGCGAGCGCGCCCCTGCTGATCGTCTCCTCCCGCGCCCGCACCCGCCGCACCAATCTGCGCGAGGTATGGCCGGAAGCGGTGGACACGCTGGTCTCGGGGGTGCGCGCCGGCATGAGCCTGCCCGAGGCACTGACCAATCTAGGTGAGCGCGGCCCCGAGGCCATCCGGGAGGAGTTTCGCGCCTTCGGCGTCGACTACGCCACCAGCGCCCGCTTCGATCAGTCCCTGGACCGGCTCAAGGCCCGCTTCGCCGACCCCGTGGCCGACCGCATTGTTGAGGCCCTGCGCCTGGCCCACGAGGTCGGCGGAACTGACTTGACTGCGCTGCTCAGTGCATTGTCACGGATGCTGCGTGAGGACATGCGTACTCGCGGCGAGCTGGAGGCGCGCCAGTCCTGGACCGTCAACGGGGCGCGGGTCGCCGTGGCGGCACCCTGGATCGTGCTGGCCATGCTGTCGACCCGTCCGCAGGCCGCGGCCGCCTACGCCACCGGCACGGGCGCCCTCGTCCTAGCCGTGGGCGGGGCGGCGACCCTGGTCGCTTACAGGCTCATGCTTTGGCTCGGGAGACTGCCCGAGGAAGATCGGGTGCTGCGATGAGCCCAACCCTCGCCGGCGCGCTGACCGGCCTGCTCGCCGCCTGCGGAATACTCATGGTTGCCGACGCCGTGCGCCGTCGCCGCCCCGGCCTGATCAGTCGGCTGGAGCCCTATGTCCATCCGCGTCCCAGCACCTCACGGCTACTGGCCTCCGCCTCACCGACCGCCGATGGGCAAACCATCAGCGGCGTACTGCTGGACATGGTCACCCGGTTGGGCGGGGTACTCGAGGCGATCGGTTCCTCCGCCGAGTCGGTGCGGCGTCGGCTGGCCCGCTCCGGCACCGGGCTGAGTTATGAGGAGCTGCGCATCCAGCAGTTGTTGTGGGCAGTAGCGGGCCTAGCCATTGCCACCGGAGGCGGACTGGTGCTCTCATTGGCCTGGCGCGTCAACGTGCCCGTGCTGATCGTCGGTGTGCTGCTCGCGGCCGTAGGCGGCGCAGCGGCACGCGACTGGTGGCTCACTCGTGCGGTGGAGAGGCGCCGCAGCCGCATCGAGTCCCAGCTTCCCGACGTTGTGGAGCTGCTCGCGCTCGTCGTCGGCGCCGGCCAGGGGCCCGTCGCCGCAATCGAGCGGTTGGTGCACATTGGCCGTGGGGAGCTCGTCGAGGAACTAGAACTCACCCTTGCCGACGTTAACTCCGGAACGGTACTCACCACGGCACTGGCCCACCTGGAGGACCGGGTCGACTCCCTGCACGTCACCCGCCTGTCGGAGGCCATCGCCGTCGCCCTGGAACGCGGTACCCCGCTGGCTGACGTGCTGCGCGCACAGGCAGCCGATGCCCGCGAGGCCTCGCGCCGCTCCCTCATGGAGGAGGGCGGGCGCCGCGAGATCGCGCAGATGGTCCCCGTTGTCTTCCTGATCCTGCCCATCACGGTCGTATTCGCTCTGTTCCCGGGGCTGTTCGTGCTGCGGATCGGCCTATGACCCGCCTGCGTCTACCCGCCCGCAGCTGCAGCAGCACCCGCCTCAGCAAGTCTCAGATCACTCATAACCACTCATGAATAAGGAGAATCCCATGCACACCCTCAACCGCTTGAGCATCCGCCTGAAAGCCGCTCTCGGCCGCATGGCCGACGAGCGCGGTGACGTCCCCGGCTGGGTGCTGGTAACCCTGATGACCGCGGGCCTGGTGGTAGCCCTTTGGGCGGTAGCCGGCCCAGCACTCACCCAGGTCTTCAATGACGCCATTGCCAAGGTCACCGGTGCCATCTGAGCCGCATACGCCGGTTGGTGCCCTGGGGCGGTCCCGGGCCAGCAGCCTCCGGATGCTCCGCGCACGTGAGAGGACCGGTGAGCAGGGGGCGGCCGTCGTTGATTTTGTGCTCGTCGGTATCCTAGTGATTGCCGTGTCAGTAGCGCTGCTACAGCTCGCCCTCGGTCTGCATGTGCGTAACGTGCTGACCGACGCCGCTGGCGAGGGAGCCCGACGTGCCGCCCTCGTCGGCGGTACCACGGCCGAGGCGGACGCGCGCGTACGCGCCCTGGCCGATGCCGCCCTCGCGGATGGCTACGTGCAGGAGGTCGCCGTCTCCAGGACCACCGCCAACGGGCTCTCCGTCGTGCAGGTGGAGGTGGTCGCGCCATTGCCGGTGCTCGGCCTGCTGGGTCCCGGCGGGACGCTGCACGTTACCGGGCACGCCGTCGACGAGGCGGCGCTGGCAGGCGTGGAGGGGGAGGAGCCGTGAGCTGTTCGGCGATCGGTCGGCGCCGTGCCGGCCACAACGGCAACCGGGGGCAACCGCCCCCGCGGCAGAGTATTTACGCGCGCGTGCTGCGTGGTAGGGACCCGGAGGCGGGCAACGCGCCGGTGGAGTTCATTGGCTGGACCGTGCTGCTGGTGGTGCCGGTGGTTTACCTGCTGGTCGCCCTCGCGCAGGTTCAGGCGGCGTCCTTCGCGGTGGCTTCGGCTGCCGACGCCGCCAGCCGGATCCTGGAGGTGGAGCCAGGAGATGCGGCCGTTGCCCACGCCCGTACCGCAGTGGAGCTGGCCCTGTCAGACCAGGGCGTCGACGCTGATCCTGCGACTGCGATGACTGTCGTCTGCGCTGATGCCGCATGCAGCGCCGCCGTGGTACGAGTCCAGGCGGGTGTGGACCTGCCGCTGCTGGGAACAGCGGGGCTGGGACGCAATGTGGTCGTCATGGATGCGGCACGGTCCGTTACCCTTGCCGGGACGGGAGGCCAGCCGTGACTGTCGGCATGGGGCTGCGGGAATGCGGGGCAGCCGCATGGGCGCGGCGGTCGGCTGGGTGCCTGCGTCGGTGGCTCGCTCGGGTGCGGGCAGTATCAGCTGTCGAGGATGGGCAGACGCTGCTGCTGGGGATCGGGCTGATCACCGTGGTTTTGGCGCTGGTTCTCACCCTCGCCTCCGCCAGCGCCGTCTACCTGGACCTGAAGACGCTGACGGCCCTGGCTGACTCGGCCGCAGCGGCGGCGGCCGACGCCGTTGAGGAGGACTCCTACTTCGATGGTGCCAGTACTGGGACCGGTCCCGGCGTGCTATCCGATGCCAGCGTGCAGGCTGCCGCGGTCGCGGATCTGGAGACTCAGCCCGTCGACCTGGCCGACCTGCGAATCGCAGCGGCATCCAGCCCGGACGGTGCCACCGCAGTGGTCACCTTGACGGCGCACTCGCAGCCGCCCTTCCTGCCCTGGGGCGTGATACCTGCAGCGGGGTTTACTATCACCGCTACCGGCAGCGCCCGCGCCACCACTGGAATGTGAAACGGTGCGGTAGGCAGCTAGGCAGCTAGGCAGCTAGGCAATACGGCGGACAGTGGCTGCCGGGCGGATGACGTGTACGGCATGCTCCGCTATGAGCCCTTCGCCGTGCGTCGAGGCGGGGCCCGGGTCTGTTCTAGACTCGGCCCCGTGGCCACAGACTTCCCCGCCGAGATCGAGCAGCTCCGACACACCTACGCATCCGTCGTCGCCGTGACGGATCCTGAGGCGCTGCGTGAGCGTATCGCCGAGCTGTCCGAGCAGGCCGCCGCCCCCAACCTTTGGGACGACGCCGACGCCGCCCAGGCGGTCACCTCCGCTCTGTCGCACGCGCAGGCCGACCTCAAGCGCGTGCAGGCGCTGGGAGGGCGTATCGACGACCTGGAGACCATGGTGGAGATGGCGGGGGAGGAGTCCGGGGCGGACGCCGCGGAGCTGCTTGCCGAGGCCGAGCAGGACCTGGCCGGGGTGCGTAAGGACCTGTCCGACCTGGAGATCCGCACCCTGCTGTCCGGCGAGTACGACCAGCGCGACGCCGTGGTCACCATCCGCTCCGGTGCGGGCGGTGTCGATGCCGCGGACTTCGCCGAGATGCTTCTGCGCATGTACACCCGCTGGGCCGAGCGGCACGACTACCAGGTCAAGGTGCTCAATACCTCCTACGCCGAGGAGGCGGGGCTGAAGTCCGTCACCTTCGAGGTGCATGCCCCCTACGCCTACGGCACGCTAAGCGTGGAGGGTGGAACTCACCGCCTGGTGCGCATCAGCCCCTTTGACAACCAGGGACGCCGCCAGACCTCCTTCGCTGCCGTGGAAGTGATCCCGTTGATCGAGTCCACCGACCACATCGACATCCCCGAGACGGACATCCGCGTAGACGTCTTCCGCTCCTCCGGGCCCGGCGGCCAGTCCGTGAACACTACTGACTCCGCCGTGCGCATCACCCACCTGCCCACGGGGCTGGTGGTGTCCATGCAGGATGAGAAGTCCCAGATCCAGAACCGTGCCGCCGCCATGCGCGTGCTCCAGTCGCGCCTGCTGCTGCTCAAGCAGCAGGAGGAGGACGCCAGGAAGAAGGAGCTGGCGGGCGACGTCAAGGCCTCCTGGGGCGACCAGATGCGCTCCTACGTGCTCAACCCCTACCAGATGGTCAAGGACCTGCGCACCAGCTACGAGGTCGGCAACCCCGACTCCGTGTTCGACGGCGACATCGACGGCTTCATCGACGCCGGCATCCGCTGGCGCAAGCAGCAGGAGCAGGCCGCAGAGTAAATCCGCACGGGTTTCCGGCCCGTTCGTGCTGAGCGGAGCGGCCCGGTCAGCGGTAAACGTCGCGGCGGTGTCCGAGTGTGACCACAACGACGACGAGTCGGCCGTCGTCGATCGTGTAGATGATGCTGTATCTGCCCGAATCTCCCACGCGTACCCGCCAGGCGGGACGGCCTTTGAGAAGGCGGCATCCGGGAGGGCGCGGGTCGGTGGCAAGCAGGGCGATCGCCCCCTGGATCCGGCGTTGATCCCGCTTGTCGATGCGACGCAGGGCTTTGAGCGCCGCGGGGCGCACCTCAATCTCGTAGCGCATGGGTGGGCGTTTGCCTAGTCGAGCCCGAGGTCGGCCTTGACCTCATCCCAGGGAATGTTGGGGCCTTCCTCGCTCATCGCCGCGTCGTAGGCGGCGATGTCCTCCTGGTCCTCGAGTGCCTCAAGCATGCGTTCATAGGCCGCTGGGCTGATGAGAACGGCTGCGGTCCGGCCCCGCTTGGTCAGGAAGACGGCGCCTTCGCGGGCATCGTCCACAATCGCCGGGAGCTCTGCACGGGCGCGGGACATGGTGACGACAGTCATCCTTCAATGTACATCTCGCTCGATGAAATGTACATAGAGGTTGTCGGCTCTTCGGGACTGATGTGCGTTGGGCGTGCGGATGAGTCTTAGCGTGATGCAAGAGACGGTGCGTAGTTCGAGGATGTCGTCCGAGACGTGGGAGGTAGCGGCACTGACGTCGACGTCCGGGGCGGTCACGCCCGTGCGCGCCAAGCAGACACGCCCCGGCCCACGAGAGTCCTCAGGCGTATGAGGCAGTGATCCGCCTGGACGCGGCGTCGACGGTGAGTGCGCCGCCGTGGGGGAGGATCCACTGGGGCCGGGTGTGCCCGAATGGGATTCCAGTGCACACCGGTGCCGCTGTGTTGTAGTGCCTGATGACCTCAAGTGCACTCTGAGCCTGTTCACGGCGATATCGAGCGCGTGCCTCCGCGTCGCTGGGTGTCTGAAAACTGGATGCGGGCGGTCGCGCCAGCAGGATGGCTGCTGCGGCTTCAAGCACTCCTCGTTCCCCCAAGGAGCGCAGCATGCCCGCCACCAGTTCCCGACTCGGCAGTAGTTCGGAGGTCTCTAGCATCAGCACACAGCCATCGAGGGCACTGGCATCGGCCTGGATGCGCCCTGCGGCAAGCCCAAGCACCAGCATCTCCAAGCAACCGCCCCAGCCGGGCCCACTGACTACCGTGGCCGGCCCGTCCCACAGCCATGAATCGGTCCGCTCACGGGCCCCGTATTCGGTCAGCGCTCGCGGGTCGGCCCAGTCCTTGCCGAAGTCTTCCGAGTATCCCGGCTCGGTGATCTCCAGTGACTCACCCGTCAACAGTGCGGCGCGCAGCGAGGCGCGGTGAATGGCGTCCACATCTGGCCCGGGCCCCAGGTGAACCTGGGTGGCGCCGCCGTGGAAGCTGCACACACCGTGCGACCACAGCCAGTGGTGAAGGTTGGTGTTGTCGCTGTAACCGAGTACCGGCTTGGGGTCGCGCAGGAGCGGCTCGGCATCGAGGAGTGGCAGGACCGTCATCTCGTCGTCGCCGCCCGCGGTGGCGATGATTGCGCGGATGCTCGGATCGGCGAAGGCGGCATTCAGATCGTCGGCGCGTTCGCGCGCCGTCGCTCCGAGACGGCGGGTAGTGGGGAACTCCACCGGCACTAGGCCGGTTATGGCGCGAAGCCGCTCCAACGCCTGCTCATGAACGGCGGGCCCGATCGCGGGCGCAGCCAGCGACGGCGACAGCACCGCGATCTTGTCGCCCGCTTCGGCCTTCCGGGGCTGAGTCAACGAATCCATGCCTTTGAACCATACGCTGACGGGTACAGGATGGTAAAGGGTCTCGGGGAGTACCCGTACAGATCCCTGAATCCGTGGCGTGTCGGCCCTGGTTAACGGTGCTGGCTCTGGTGTCTGTTACCCGCGCCACTTAACGTGATCGATATGAGCGCACGCGAGATCATCGGGGCACGAGTCAAAACAGATGCGGAGTCGGAGGCGCGTGCCAGGCGGCCGGGTATGCGCGGCGCCGTGCTGCGGGTAGCGATTGCCATCGCGGTTACGCTGCTTAGCGCCACGGTGCCGGTGCTCGTCATGGCCATACCGGGAGTAGGGAGGCTGCTGGACGGAAAGATCTTCGGCTGGGGGACGGCGGGACTACTGGTGGTCTGCCTGGCCGCCCTCGCAATCATGTCCACGGCGACCCTCTGCGCGTTCATATGCACTCGGCTGCTGATCACCCGCTTGGACCATGCGAGTCCCGTCGGCCTGGCAATGCGCCCGAGCCCGCGTGCACTGGCCTGGTGCGTCGGCATGATCGCCGTCGCCTTTGCGGTTATGCCGATGGCCGGGGCCGTAGACGAAGCGCTCGGCATCGCCCGGAAGGAGCCTGTCATGCCGGGTGACACGTGGTGGTCAGCGATCCTGATTCAGGTTGCCCTGGGGTTCTTATTGCAGGGGATCCCCGAAGAACTGGTGTGGCGGGGATGGCTGTTCCGCTCTCTGGGCTCCACCCGGGTGGCGGCCGTTGTGACGGTTCTTGCCTTCACCGTCATGCATCTGGTCTCCCAAGGGGGTCAGGAGGGATGGGGTGAGCGTGTCATCTACCTGGCCATGCCATTCGGCTTCGGGGCTGCCGCTATGGCGGCCCGCTGGGTCTCAGGCTCGACCTGGGCGGCCGTGGGCGCGCACGGTGGATTCCACCTGTCCAACCTATTGGCGGTGAGCACCGGCGTCCCGGTGGACGAGCCGGTCACCTGGGTTGTCATAGGCTGCTTGTGGCTCGTTGCTGGAGTGGTTGTGGTGCTGCTTCACAAGATGCGCACCCGCCGGCCCCGCACATCTGCCCGGAGCATCTACGGCGTCAGTCAACCACGACACCCCTGAGCCGGAAGCGCCGTAAGCGTGCTGCGTTAACGCGGGATACCGGCTCATTGGGCTCGTGGGTGTGCTGGGCGGGTTGTGTGGGTATTCGCAGCGGCGTGGAGGTGAGTGCATGGCGTCACGGGCTTGCGCCGTCGTCGTCGGCCCGCCGCTCCCGTAGGCTGGGAGGTGGTGCGCGCCGACGACGTGAGCCGCACCCCGGCGCGGCCGGGGGAGCGTCGTCGTCGGGGCACGAGCGAATCCGAGCAACCCCTTTCGAAAGGCGTATCAGACCTGTGGCTGAATTCATCTACCAGATGATCAAGGCGCGCAAGGCGCACGGTGACAAGGTCATCCTGGATGACGTCACCATGGCTTTCCTCCCGGGAGCCAAGATCGGCATGGTCGGCCCCAACGGCGCCGGCAAGTCCTCGATCCTGAAGATCATGGCTGGCATCGACCAGCCTTCCAACGGCGAGGCCCGGCTGTCGCCGGGCTACAGCGTCGGCATCCTGCTGCAGGAGCCGCCGCTGAACGAGGAAAAGACCGTGCTTGGCAACGTTGAGGAGGGTGTGGCCGAGCTCAAGGGCAAGCTTGACCGGTTCAACGAGATCTCCGCCGCCATGGCCGATCCCGACGCCGACTTCGACACCCTCATGGCGGAGATGGGCACCCTGCAGGACCAGCTCGACGCCGCAAACGCATGGGACCTGGACTCCCAGCTGGAGCAGGCCATGGACGCCCTGCGCTGCCCACCGCCGGACGCCGAGGTCAAGAACCTCTCCGGTGGTGAGCGCCGCCGGGTGGCCCTGTGCAAGCTGCTGCTGGAGGCACCCGACCTGCTACTGCTGGATGAGCCCACCAACCACCTCGACGCCGAGTCCGTCCTTTGGCTCGAGCAGCACCTGAAGACCTACAAGGGTGCTGTAATCGCTGTCACCCACGACCGGTACTTCCTGGACCACGTGGCCGAGTGGATCGCCGAGGTCGACCGCGGTCACCTCTACCCCTACGAGGGCAACTACTCCACCTACCTGGAGACCAAGGAGAAGCGCCTGGAGATCCAGGGCAAGAAGGACGCCAAGCTTGCCAAGCGTCTGAAGGACGAGCTGGAGTGGGTGCGCTCCTCCGCGCGCGGGCGCCAGGCCAAGTCCAAGGCACGTCTGGCCCGCTACGAGGAGATGGCCGCGGAGGCCGAGCGCACCCGCAAGCTCGACTTCGAGGAGATCCAGATCCCGCCGGGCCCGCGTCTGGGCAACCAGGTTCTGGAGGCCACCAACATCAAGAAGGGCTTCGACGGCCGCACCCTCATCGACAACCTGTCCTTCACGCTGCCGCGCAACGGCATCGTCGGCATCGTGGGTCCGAACGGGGTCGGTAAGACCACCCTGTTCAAGACGATCGTGGGCCTGGAGCCGCTCGACGGCGGGGAGCTCACGATCGGCAAGACGGTCAAGCTGTCGTACGTGGACCAGAACCGTGCCGGCATCGACCCGAAGAAGACTCTGTGGGAGGTTGTCTCTGACGGGCTGGACTATATTCAGGTCGGCCAGGTGGAGATGCCCTCACGTGCCTACGTGGCCTCCTTCGGTTTCAAGGGCGCAGACCAGCAGAAGCCGGCCGGTGTGCTGTCCGGCGGTGAGCGCAACCGCCTGAACCTTGCGCTCACCCTGAAGCAGGGAGGAAACCTGATCCTACTGGACGAGCCCACCAACGACCTCGACGTTGAGACGCTGTCCTCCCTGGAGAACGCGCTGCTGAACTTCGCGGGCTGCTCGGTGGTCATCACCCACGACCGCTGGTTCCTGGACCGCGTGGCCACGCACATCCTGGCCTGGGAGGGCACGGAGGAGAATCCGGCCTCCTGGTACTGGTTCGAGGGGAACTTCGCCTCCTACGAGGAGAACAAGGTTCAGCGCCTGGGCGCCGAGGCCGCCCGCCCCCACCGCGTCACCTATAGGAAGCTCACGCGCGACTGAGGCGAGCCAAGCCGAGCTTGCTCGAGCTTGCGAGGCGATGGAGTCGCGTTGGTCCCGTAGGGTGA
>NZ_PIZD01000033.1:0-12210 GCF_010365615.1 Actinomyces sp. 565 | reverse complement strand
GTGGAGACAGCACAGTACCCCTACCGTACGAACCGTCACCACCAGGTACGAATCGTCGACCGGAACGTACGAACCGTCGCCACGAGGTACGAACCGTCGCGCCGGAACGTACGAACCGTCGACCAGAACACGCAATCAGCCGCATCAGCACAGACCCAAGCACCAACCACCGCTCCCCGCACGCCGCAAGCGCCGCTCCCCGCACACCGTAAGCGCCGCTCCCCGCAGGCCAACCCACCCAGGCCCACACACGTACAAGCCAACACCCTGCGAACCACGACACCCGCAAGCCAGATGGGCTAGCAAACGAACCAGTCAGCAGCCGCCTTCGGGATCGCCGACGTCTACTCGTACTTGGGCCGCCGCAGAGGCAGTCGCAGACGATCCAACTGGACAAACGCGGTCCAAGCGAAGAGACACGGTCCAAGTAAGCGGCTGGGCGAGCCAGGCTGAAGCTGGCAGCAGGAGAACGAGCACGCACAAAGAAGCACTACCGCTGGCACACGGGGACGCAGTCGACAGGCCCATTGCCTCCCAATCCGCCGCCTAGCACAAGCGGCGGGTACGCGGTCCAAGTGGACGGACGCCGTCCAAGTAGGCGGTCGACGAGGCGGGCCGGGGAAGCACTCTGGGAGCACTGCGCAGGCGGCGGTACCCTGAACGCCGAAGGATTACGAATCACTGTCGATTGTAACGGAAATGTTGCCCAATGTGACGCACGACCCTCATATGCTGCCGCCCAGCGATGCCGACCGCCAATAATCGTCTCAGAATTATCACATCAATCTCATACGCATGCCCAATTCTTTACATTCCGTAGCCCACCACTCCCCCACCGGCGACCCCGGGCGCATCCGCGCTATCGCGCGGATCGTGGACCTGCTGACGCGCCACCCGCCCCGTGGCCACCACCGCGGCGGAGCCGTCACGGATACGCATTCCGGACCCGGTTTCTGTGTACCTGTTCACGTTCTCCCCCACCGGCTGAAAATAGGTAGTAGATTGACCAGAGAGCTCGATGAAAAAGCCCGCGCTCAGCGCCAAGCACAGCACGACGGCGGACTATGTCGGGACTTTTAGCAGCGCTCGGCGCTTCCATCACAAGTTTCTTCCAGCAACGGCAGTAAAGTCATTGGAGTCGTCTTGACCAGCCCGCTCAGCGCAGCCCCCACCCCGCAGCCCGCTGGGCAGCGGGGGCGGTCCGGCGGCAAGGCTCGATTTCTGCCGCCACTGGAGTCCCCACTGTTCACGGCCTGGCCCACCATGCGTCAGGACCTGCTGTCATGGGTGTTCCTCGGTGACCTCACTGCCGTAGTGCTGCCGATCTGGGTCGCCGCCATCTGCCTGGCCTGGGGGCCCCTGCGGCTGCTGCACGCCTTCATCGTCGGCGCACTGATGGTGGCGATCGCCTGGATGGCAGGGGCGCTGGGGGTCGACGTCGTGGACCAGGCCCGCTCGGGCGCCGGCCGCGTCACCCTGGCCGCTGCGGTAACCGCTCCGGTGGCACTCCTACTGGCCCAACTGCTCACTCCGCAGCTTTCGGCGCCGTCTGTGCTCGTGCCGCTGTGCGCCCAGCTGACCCTGTCCCTCCTCGGCAGATACACCGAGAGTCGGTGGCTGCGGGCACGGCGCACGGAGGGGCGCGGCCTACGGCGCACCCTCATCGTCATGGGCCCCGGCGCCGAGCCCATCCTGCGCGACCTGCGCTCCCACCCCGCGGACGGCTTCCTCATCGTGGGCTACGTCTCCTCCAGCACCAATCGCTCCCATGCCGCCGCCCGCCTCGGCAGCGTGGAGGAGACGAACGCGATGATCACCTCCGAGCGCATCGACGTCGTTATGACGCTCGGGGGCGTGAGCCCGGACGACCTCGTAACCCTCATGCGCGGCCTGACCTCAACCGGTGCTCGGCTCGTGGTCGCCCCCGGCCTGCAGGACGTGGTTCCGGGGCGCATGCGGGGACTGCCGGTTACGCACGGCTGGACCGGCCTGATCGACGTGAGCCTGCGCCGCACCCGCCTGCTCGCCAAGGAGATCTTCGACCGGACCGCAGGCACCGTGCTGCTCGTGCTCTTCTCCCCGCTCTTGGCTGCGGCCGCCATTGCCGTCCGCCTGGACTCCCCCGGCCCTGCCTTCTACCGCCAGACCCGAGTGGGCCAGGACGGCTCGCCCTTCACGCTCTGGAAGCTGCGCTCGATGCGAACCGACTCGGACGCCCGTCGCGAGGCCGTGGTCAAGGCCGGCGGTGACGCGGGCAACGAGGTGCAGTTCAAGAATCGAACCGATCCGCGTATCACCCGCGTGGGCCGCTTCATCCGCCGCACCTCCATCGACGAGCTGCCACAGCTGATCAATGTGGTGCGTGGCGAGATGAGCCTGGTGGGCCCGCGCCCGGCGCTTCCCAGCGAGGTGGCCGAGTACGACGCCGAGGCCCGCCGCCGCCTTCTGGTCAAGCCCGGTCTTACTGGCCTGTGGCAGGTATCGGGACGCTCGGACCTTTCATGGGACACCACGGTCGCGCTGGACCGGCACTACGTCGAGAACCGGGGCGCCCGCCTGGACGCCAGCATTTTCCTGTCAACCTTCAAGGCCGTCGTCGGCGGCAAGGGAGCGTACTGATGATCACCGGATACGTACCCGGCGGCTTTGACATGCTGCACATCGGGCATCTCAACATCCTCAGCGCGGCCGCCACCCGCTGCGACCGCCTGATCGCCGGCGTGGCAACCGACGAGTCCCTGGAGCGCATGAAGGGCCGCGCCCCGATCGTCCCCCACGACGAGCGCATGGCGCTGGTTGCCGCGCTGCGGGTCGTGGACGCCGTGGTGCCGGACTTCGACCAGGACAAGCGCCTGGCCTGGCAGCGTGAGCCCTTCGACATCCTGTTCAAGGGCACCGACTGGCAGGACACCGAGAAGGGAGACCTGCTGGAGCAGCAGATGGCAGAGGTGGGCGCCACCGTCGTCTACCTGCCCTACACGCCCACGACGTCCTCCAGCATGCTGCGCCGCATGCTCGCGCAGGAGGTCGCCTCACACTCCGGAACCGCCGCCAGATGAAGGGCGTGCCCGCACCGATGAAGCTACGCCGCCTGGGACGCCGGGACCTGTCCCGGCAGCGGCGCAAGCGCCTTTCCGCCGCCCTGGCCGGCCTGGCAGCACTCACCCTGGGAACAGCCGCCTGGATGCATGACGGCGTCCCGCAAGCGGACGTCTCCCTGAACGACGGCGGCGTATGGGTCACCAGCACCAGCGAGCACCTGGTAGCCAGGCTCAACTACCCGTCGAAGCAGATCGACGGCTCCATCCGCACCGCATCGGCGGACTTCGACGTCACCCAGAGCGGTGAGAACGTGCTGGTGCCCGACCTGGCGGCGGGCGCAGTCGCCTCAGTGGATCCGACCGCGGTGGCGCTGTCCGCCGGTACGCAGCTGCCCAGTAGCGTGAGCGTGCTCCAGGGCGCCGATCGAGTCTTCGCCGTGGACTCCGGCGCCGGCACGGTCACCGGCACCACCGTCGGCGCCGTCGACCTGCTGACGGCCGCGCCCACCCTGATCGAGGACGCCCCCGGAGCGGTGGCCGTGGCCGGCACCGACGGGTCGCTGCACGCGGTCTCCGCCAAGACCGGCACCCTGACTACCGTTCCCGTCGAGGCCTCCGGCTGGGGCAAGTCCTCCACGCGCACACTGAACCTGACCGATGCCACGGACCTGGCCATAACCGCCGTCGGGAGCCGCGCCGTGGTCCTGGAGCGCGGCACCGGCATCCTGCACCTGCCCGGAGGCTCCACCACGGACCTGGGGGCCTCGGGACTGGTACTTCAGCAACCCGGCCCCGACGCGGACGCGGTCCTGGTCGCCTCTCGCACCGCCCTGATGTCCGTTCCCCTGGACGGCTCGCCGATCACCACCGTCCCCGCCTCCGCCGACGACGAGGCCGCCGTCGGCGTACCCGCTCAGCCGGTGCGCCTGGGAGACTGCCTCTACGGCGCCTGGTCCGGTTCGGGGCACTTCCTGCGGCAGTGCGGAGGCGACACCGAATCCGTCAGTGACGCCGCCCTGGCCTCCTCCTCCCGGCCCGTCTTCCGCGTCAATCGGGATGCGATCGTCCTGAACGACATCACCCACGGCACGGTATGGCTTCCCGATGAGAACCTGGTGCTGGTGGAGGACTGGACCGACATCACCTCCCAGACGGATGACCAGGCAGATGACAAGGACGATTCGGCGGAGACCTCCGACTCCCAGTCCCAGCCCGAGCGCACCGAGGAGAATCACCCGCCGCAGGCCAATGACGATTCCTTCGGGGTGCGTCCGGGCCGCTCCACGGTGCTGCCGGTGCTCGCCAACGACTCCGACCCGGACGGGGACGTACTGACCGCCGAGGCCGGTGACACGGGCACGGCTCAGGTCACCTCCGCCCAGTCCGGGTTGGCGCTGCGCATCGACACCCCACCGGACGCCACGGGCACCTACACGATCCCCTATACCGCGTCGGACGGACGCGGTGGCGCCGATTCCGCCGTCGCCACGGTGGAGGTCCACGACTGGAGCGTCAACACGGCGCCCGAGCAGACCTCCACCCCCACACTGGTGATCGCCGCGGACGCCTCCGGCTCCCTGGACGTGCTCGGCAACTGGCTCGATCCCGACGGCGACACCCTCTACCTGGTATCCGCCCAGGGCGAGGGCTTCGACGTGCGCACCACCAACGAGGGCACGGTCAACGTGCGGGACACGATCAGCACGCCGGGTACCCGCACGCTCACCGTGGTGGTTTCCGACGGCCAGCAGGCCGCATCCGGGACCATCAACGTGGACGTGCAGGCAGCGGAGTCCGTCGCACCGGTGGCCAACGCCGATCACGTGCGCGTGGTCTCCGGAGCCTCCACCGTGGTCTCCCCACTGGATAACGACGTCTCCCCCACGGGCGACCCGCTGATCCTGGCGGGCTTGCAGGAGGCGCCCGCCGGGACGAGCCTGGAGGTGAACCAGCAGGCCGGCACCTTCACCTTCACGGCCGAGCACGCGGACACCTACTACATCACTTACGACGTCACCTCCGGCTCAGCCGTCTCCCACGGGATCGTGAGGATCGACGTCGTCGAGCCGGCGGACCCGGATGTGCCCCCGGTGACCGAGAATGACACCGCCCTGCTGCGCGAAGGCGGCTCCACCACGGTGGCTCCGCTGAGTAATGACTTCGATCCGGCCGGCGGGATCCTGGTGCTGCAGTCAGCGAGCGCGCCCTACGACTCGGGCGTCACCGTGACCGTCGTGGACCACTCGCTGCTGCAGGTGTCCGCGGCCGGAACGATCGGGCAGAGCGTGGAAGTGGAGTACACCGTCTCCAACGGGACCGCCTCCGCCACCGGTCACATGACCGTCGTTCCGGTTACCACCGCCGAGCTGCAGATGCCGATCGCCGGCGCCGACTCCGCCATCGTGCGCGTGGGGGACGTGGTGACCATCTCGGTGCTGGACAATGACACCTCCCCCTCGGGCCTGGCGCTGAGTGTGGCCGATGAGCTCGGCGTGGCCGGCGCGGATCTGGGCACCGCCTGGACCAGCGGAGACGTGGTGCGTTTCAAGGCCGCGGATACTCCGGGCCGCACCACTCTGTCCTACACCATTGCGGACACGGCCGGGCAGACCGCCTCCGGCCAGATAGACATTGAGGTTCGCGCGCGTGACGACGCCGCCAACGCCGCCCCCAGCCCGCAGAACCTGGAGGCGAGCACGGTGGCCGGCTCCGCGGTGACGATCACCGTGCCGCTGGACGGCATTGATCCCGACGGCGACTCGGTGAGCCTGGTCGGGCTGGACCAGGCCCCGACGTCGGGAACCGTCGAGGCCTCCTCCACCTACCTGACCTACACCCCGCACGAGGGCACCAGCGGCACCGACACCTTCACCTACACGGTGAAGGACCGCTTCGAGGCCCGCTCCACCGGGACCGTGCGCGTGGGCGTGGCCGCGGCGCCAACCACGAACACCGCCCCCGTAGCCACCGACGACCTGGTGGTGGCCCAGCCCGACCGTACCGTCGTCACGGATGTCGTCTCCAATGACTTCGACGCCGACGGCGATCCGCTCACCCTGGATGACACCCCCGTCAGTGATGACCCGGCGCTCACCCTGTCCGTGCGCTCCGGGCGCGTGGTGGCCGAGCTGCCCCGCGAGGAGGGGGTCTACACGGCTCACTACCGGGTCTCCGACGGGGAGGGAGGTATCGACGTGGGCACCATCACCTTCCAGGTGCTCGTCGACGCCCCCCTGCTCAGCCCGATCGGCGTGGACGACTACGTGACGGTGGACCAGGTGGACGCGGACGGCATGGCGCTCGTCTCCGTGCTGGACAATGACCAGGACGCCGACGGCTCCCCCTGGGACCTGACCGTTACCACCGAGGACACACGGGCCGAGGTGATCGACTCCTCGATCCGAGTCACCGTCGGCAGCGAACAGCGCCTGGTGCTGTACACGATCACCGACCAGGACGGGCTTACCGGCAATGCCGTCATCGTGGTGCCATCGCGGCAGGACCTGCGCCCACGACTGGACTCGACCGCGATCCCGGTGCGAATTCCGGCGGATACCACCACCGCCGTGAACCTGGCCGACTACATCCTCACCCACGCCGATACGACCCCCACCATCACCGATGCCTCCACAGTGCGCACCGGCACCGGGCTGGACACGGCCGCGGTCACCAATGGCGGTGAGGGCCTGGACCTGACACCGGCTGAAGGCTTCTCCGGGCAGACGTCCGTGACCCTGACGGTGACCGACTCCGCGGGGGACGCCGCCCTGTCCTCCACCCTCACCCTGCCGGTGGTGGTGGAGGCAACCTCCAACACGCCTCCCGTATTCACTCCCACCGGGATCTCGGTGGCCGCAGGCGAGGATGCGGTCACCGCGGAGCTGTCCGCCATGACGCAGGACGCCGACGGCGACGAGCTGTCCTTCTCGATCGGCTCCGCCCCCGCCGGCTTCACGACGTCGCTTTCCGGCTCCACCGTCACGGTAGCCGCCGACGCCGGCACGGCCGTGGGCACCACCGCCGCGCTGCCGGTGACGGTGGACGACGGGAACAATGAGCCGGTCACCGGCGAGCTGCCGCTGCAAGTCACCGAGTCCAGCCGGCCACTCATGACGACCGCGCCGGCCACGCTCTCCTCCGACGGCTCCCCCGTGAGCGTCGACGTCGCCACGCTGGTGACCAACCCGTTCCCCGATCAGCCGATCACCCTGTCCGGCTCGCCGCAGGTCACCTCCGGCACGGGAGAAGTGACCGCCTCCGGAACCACCCTCACGATTACCCCCGGAGCCGGCTTCGTCGGCCGCCTGGTGGTGGTCTACGAGGCACTGGACGCCACCGGCTCCGCCGCGCGCGCGGTAACCGGCACGGTCACGGTTACAGTCACCGCGGTGCCGGACGCCCCCACCGGCGTGTCCGCCAGCCCATCCGGCATCAGTGCCATGAACGTGTCATGGACACCGGGAGCGGATAACGGCTCGCCGATCACCGGGTATACGCTCACCGAGACCGGCGGGGCAGGCTCCTGGAGCTGCGCCGGATCCCCCTGCGCCGCCACCGGCCTGACGCCCGGCGGCACCTACTCCTTCCAGGTGGTGGCCACCAACGCGGTGGGCGCCTCCGCCCCCTCGGCCGCCTCGGCCCCGGTGACGCTGACCGTCACCCCGGATGCACCCACCGGCGTTAACCTCAGTGGCGGGAACGCCTCCGTGACGGTCTCCTGGGGCGCCGCCGCCCCCATCAGCGGGGTTGTCATCACCTACGAGGTACAGCTGCTGCAGGACGGCAGTGTGGTCTCCAGCCAGGCGGTGTCCGGGACCTCGGCGACGTTCCGCTCATTGAAGCCGGGCAGCTACGCCGCCCGCGTGCGTGCGGTAGTCGCCGGCTCCGGCCAGTCCGCCTGGGTCTTATCCGGCGCAACGGCCACCGCCTACAGCGCCCCGGGCACCCCGGGCAGGCCCAATGTGAGCTGGGACGGAAGCAAGCTGAACATCAGTTGGGGCAGTGCTCCGGCCAATGGGAGCGCAGTCACCTACACCGTGTCGGTAACCGGATCGGTGGTACAGACCGTTCAGGCCGGCGCCAGTACCTCGGTGACCGTACCGGTATCCCTGGGCACTGGCACGCACACCGTTTCGGTCACGGTGAAGGCCGAGAACCAGGCGGGCTCGGCCACCTCCGCAACCGGCTCGACGAGCTTCCGCATCACCGGCAAGCCCAAGGCGCCATCGGCACCGGTGGCTGCGGCCAATGGCACCAGCCAGATCAAGGTGACCACGCCCTCCACCCTTGCCGCCGACAACAACGGCTGGGGCGCGGGCGAGCTGGAGATCGAGTACAGGCTCGTCGACTCCGCCGGGAACCAGGTCAAGGGCTGGGACGATGACAACACCTCCTTCTCCGGCCTGACGCCCGGCGCCACCTACTACGTGGAGGCGCGTGTGGTTGTCGATGACCAGGAGTCCATCGCCTCGGCCACCGTGCGTTCAAACGCCGTCACCCTGCCGCGGCCCCAGGCGACCACCAAGCCCATACCCGCCAACAACGCCTTCCCGATACTCACCGACAAGACCATCGATGGCGTTACCTGCACCGAGGCGGACTATGCCCGGGGCTTGCAGCGGCCGACCGCGGACGGAAAGGTGGACTGCTGGCACCTGGTGGTGGACGTGTGGGGATTCGACCCCAACAGCCGCGTCTACTGCCGCTACACCTACCGGGACGCCAACGGCGCCTACCCCACCTGGACGGAGGAGTTCTTCGTCGGCTCCGACGGCACCGCGCGGCACACCTTCCCGCACGCCACCAACAACTCGAGCCAGACGGTGACCTGCACTACCAACTGACAGCAGTCGACCGCAGGAGCATTCCGGTCGACTGTCCAGTGGACTACTCATAGGAGACACACGTACCCATGCCCATGACCCAGGAGAACGCGACCTGGTTCGCCGAGACCTTTAACAAGGTGGTAGACAACGTCGGCGAGGCGCTGCTCGGCAAGCAAGACGTAATCCGACTGGCGCTGACCACCATGCTCTCCGAAGGGCACCTCCTGCTGGAGGACGCGCCCGGCACCGGCAAGACGGCCCTGGCGCGAGCCCTGGCGGCCAGCGTGCAGGGCAGCCACTCGCGTATCCAGTTCACCCCGGACCTGCTGCCGTCTGACATCACCGGCGTGACCATCTTCAACCAGAAGACCACCGCCTGGGAGTTCCACCCAGGTCCGATCTTCGCCTCCGTGGTCCTGGCCGACGAGATCAACCGGGCGTCCCCCAAGACCCAGTCGGCCCTGCTTGAGGTGATGGAGGAGTCCACGGTCACCGTCGACGGCGTCCGCCACGAGACCGGACGACCCTTCATGGTCATCGCCACCCAGAACCCGGTGGAGCAGGCCGGCACCTACCGCCTCCCCGAGGCGCAGCTGGACCGCTTCCTGATGAAGACGTCCATCGGATACCCCAGCCGCGAGGCCCTGACACGCATCCTGGCGGGATCGGACAAACCCGACCGGTCCCGCGGCCTGGACACGGTGATCACCTCCGGCGCGATCGCCTCCATGGCTGACATTGCTGCCCAGAACCACGTGGAGGACTCGATCCTGGACTACATCGGCGCCCTGGTGGAGGCCACCCGCGAGTCCCCCGACACGCTGCTGGGCGTGTCCACCCGCGGCGCCATCGCCATGGCACGCGTCACACGCGTATGGGCCGCAGCCCAGGGGCGCCCCTACGTGCTTCCCGATGACGTCAAGGACCTGGCGGAGGTGGTGTGGGCGCACCGACTGGTCATGGACCCCGACGCCGAGTTCTCCGGTGCCACCGCAGCCGGGGTGATCACCCGCGCCCTGACCGACGTCTCCGCCCCCACTACCCGCTGAGCCCGCGAACGAGACCCCATGACCAGCCCGGCCCCAACCTCGCAGGCGTCACCCGCCGTGTCCGTCCTCCAGACCGCGCTGCGGGCCTGCCGCCGTGCAGCTACGCGGCTGCGTTCCGTAACCGCTGAACTGCCCGGTCACCAAGCAGTTGCGGCCGCGGCCCGCGGCGCAGGGGTGGTGACGCGCACGGGCTGGGCCTGCGTGATGCTGCTGGCCCTGGCCGCCGCCGGCGGGTTCCGGCTGGGCTGGCAGGAGGCGTGGGCCGCCGCCGCGGTGCTTGGCGCCGTCGTCGCCACCGCCTGGCTCTGGCTGCTGCCACGCGGGGGCCACACCGTCTCCCACGACCTGCTGGAACGGCGCGTCACCGTGGGTGACAACGCGATTGTTCACCTGTCGGTGCGCAATCCAACCGGACGCCTCCTGCTGCCCACCCGCATGGAGATGCCCGTGGGCACCGCTGGAGCCGTGTTCGCGGTGCCCACGCTGCGCCCGGGTGCGGAGCATGAGCGTGGCTTCATCCTGCCCACGGCCCGCCGCAGTGTCGTCACCGTAGGGCCGGTCGTCTCCGTGCGCTCGGACCCGGTGGGGCTGCTGCGCCACGAGCGCAACCACACCGAGGCGCAGCTGGTGCACATCCACCCCCGCACCATCCGGCTGGGAGTCACGCTGCGCGGCATCATGCGCGACGTCGAGGGGGCCGTCACCCAGGAGCTGTCAAGCTCGGACGTCTCCTTCCACGCCCTGCGCGACTACGTGCCCGGGGACGACCGGCGTAACGTCCACTGGCGCACCACCGCCCGCACCGGCAGGCTCATGGTCCGTCAGTTCGAGGAGACGCACCGGGCGAGCCTGCTGGTGCTCCTGGACACGCTCCCGGACGACTACGAGACCGATGAGGACTTCGAGACGGCCGTGTCCGTGGCCTGCTCGCTGGCGCTGAACGCGATTGCCGACGGCAGGGAGGTCTCCCTGCTCACCCAGGCCGGGGCGCTGCCCACTATCACCGGCCTGCGACTGCTGGACGCCTCCTGCCTGCTGGAGGAGACGCCGGGCGCGTACGGCTGCGACGAACTGGCCCGCCACGCCACCACCCGCCACTCCGAGGCCTCCGTACTGGTGCTCGTAACCGGCCAGCGCTGTGATGACTCGGTGCTGGGGCGCGTGCGCACCACCACCCCGGTGGACACGGTGGCGATTGCACTGCGCTGCGGCTCCCGGCCGCTGGGGCGCCACGCCCTGGGCGGGCTGACCGCGTTCGACATCGACCGCCTGGAGGCACTGCCCTTGGTGATGCGGGAGGCTGCATGAGTACCTCGCGGGCTAAGCAAGGCCTCTACCAGGCGCTGGTCACCGTGCTGCTGCTAGTCGGCACGATCCCCTTCACCGTCCCCTTCGGCTCCGTGATCGGTGCCGCGGTCGGCGCCTGTGCCGTGGCTCTGGGCGTGTTGATCGGCCTGGTCACCGCCCGCTCCCGGCTGTCCGCCCTGCCCACGCTCGCCATTACGGCGGCCGCGCACGTGCTGTTGGCCCCCTGGCTGCTGCCGGACGTCGACCACGATCTGAGCGGCATTTACGAGGTCCTGGCAGCCACGGTGACGGTGTGGCGCGATGCGCTGACCCTGCCCCTGCCACTGACTGCCTTCTCCGCGATGACTACCCTGCCGTGGCTGACGGGCCTGACCTGCGGCGTGCTGGCGACCCGTGCCGTCTATGCGGGACGGCTCCACCTGGCCGGATTCGCGGTCCTGGCGGAGGCGGCAATCGCCATCGCCTGGGGTGATACGGCCACGCCGCTGCCTGCCGTAGTCGGGGCCGTACTGGCTGCCGGCGTGCTGGGGCTGTGGGCGCTGGCGGCGCAGTGGGGCCGACACGATCAGGTGGCCGAGGTCCTGGAGGAAACCGATGCGGGCGTGACCGCAGGTGCGCGCCGCGGTGCCGCGCGTGCAGGGGCGCTGCTGGCAGCTATCACGCTCGTGATCGCCATTTCCGCACCCGCCGCCCCACACGCCCGCACAGTCCTACGCGACGCCTTCAACCCGCCGCTGGACCTGACCGAGTTCGCCACTCCCCTGTCCCTGGTGCGTGCCCTGGAGACGCAGCTGGCCTCCACTACGCTGATGACGGTCTCCGACCTGCCCGACGGCGCCCGGATCCGCATAGCCGCACTCGACTCCTACGACGGCCTGTCTGCGCGCATCAGCCAGGCATCCGGGCGCGGTGCCCATTTCCAGCACATCGGTCGGGGCACACCGCTGGTGGCGGAGCTCGGCTCCGGAGCCGCGGCTCCGGAGCCGA
>NZ_PIZD01000032.1:0-5586 GCF_010365615.1 Actinomyces sp. 565 | reverse complement strand
GCCCTCGCACGACGCAACAGCTCAATATGCCCGTAGTGCAACAAATCGTAGGTGCCGTAAGTGATGACGCGCTTCATGAGTCCTCGCATGGGTGATGGGGAGCCGCTCGCGACCGCGTGCTTGCCAAATCGTAACTAGCACGAAGGTCGCGAATGAAGAAAGCTTACCTGAGTCCCGGCTGTTCGGTGTCCCGCTTGCGGCTCGTCGTTGACCTGCGGTGAAGCCGCGATGGTCGAGCGCCGACGGCGACCTCGCACCCGCAGTAGACCGCCAACGGGTCCGCACACCATCCCGGCTCGCGAACGATCCATCCGACGCTCTCTAGTATGTGGCTTGTTACCTACGTCGGACCGCCGTCGCCCTCCCGCCTGAGCCCGCTCCCACCTATCGCATCTCTGGATCACCCATGTGGCAGCAAGGGCCCTGAAAATAAATCCGGCGGCCGCCCAAAAAAAGGGGCTAGTTCGTTTCGCGGCCGCAAGGGTGAGCCGACCGCGGGTTGTCGGGCACCTGGAAGCGGCGCCTGTGCGCTGCACCGGAACTGGCCGCCGCCTTCCCCGTGGCCGAATCGGCCAGCGTCTTCGCACCTGTAACCACCCACAACGCCGTTCCACCGCTGCCGCACCACTGCAGGGCAGACAACGCCCGCTAACCCGTTTACCCGAGAAGACCCAAGGTAGACAACCGAACGCTAGATACCGTAAAACCTGATTCCTGGAAGGTTATTCATGGGGTGTACGTGAAGGTGGGGGTGAGTATGCCGGTGATGGTTGTTAGGAAGGCTTGTATGGGGTGGCGGTAGCCGGAGTGCAGGACGCGCCAGGTCTTGAGGGCGGCTATGGTTGTTTCGACTACGAAGCGGATGCGGTCGGCCGAGGCGTTGTAGGACATGTCGGTCTCGTGCGGGCGCGGCCCGCGTAGCTTCTTGACGGGCGTGGTCATGCCCAGCCCGGTGGAGCCCCGTCGCCAGTAAGCGTTGGCGGTGCCTGCCCGCCGGGTAGGCACTCGGGCGGGACGTCCAGCAGGCCCGATGTTCCCAGCGCGGCGGCGTCGTGCGCGGATCCGGGCAGCGGGTCGGACACCCGTGCCAGAGCGCCGAAACGGGCACGGGCAACCTGCACGTTACGCACGGCAGTGCGGTACTTGCCTGCGAACAGGCCAGGTGTGCCTTTCCAGTCCCAGGTCTTGAGCAGGGTGCCGTCCACAATCTGCACCTGGATGGGGTCGATGTCCTCCACTGCAAGCACGCCGTTCCCCAGGGCGTAGGCGTCAGGGTGGCGTAGGCGCTGATGATGCGGGAGGCGGTGGGCTGGGAGACGTCGAAGACCTCAGCAGGAACTCCTGGCTGGTGTTTGTGGCGCAGCGCCATCACGTCCAGATTTACCAGCTGGTACCGGCCCGGTACCCAGGAGCCGCCCTAGCACGCACCCACTACGCGCGCGCATCGAAAATCCTCCACACCCCTACGAATACCCCTCCCGGTACTACCCCCGTTGATCATATATCCCTTCCGCTGCAGCAGCCGAACCCTTCTCTACGCCGCACCGACCGATAGCTCGCCAGAACTCGCGAATAGCATCAGTGGAGTACGTTCTGCTCTCGAACCTAGCCGCAGCCTCTCGGCATTCTTTCCAGCGCCGCATAGCATCAACCCAGAGGTCATGCTCGAGAGGCAGGATCCTCTGCGCGCCGTCCGGCCCCATTGCCCTTATTCCGTCGATATCAGAACCAATTACGGCGGTCCCCAAGGCCCGTGCCTCCAGGATGACCATGGGCTGCCCTTCATGGAGAGACGGGATCAACATCGCATCCGCGCGTGCGAGTATCGGGTACGGATTTCTTACCCACCCCGGCACGAACACCGCCTGCTCAATCCCAAGGCCATGTATCTGCGCCTCAACCTGCGGCCGCAATGGTCCGTCCCCCAGAAGAACCAGACGCGCATCCGAGCATTCCTTGCGGAAACTCGCAAAGGCATTGAGTAAGAATCCGTGGTTCTTCTCCGGGGACATACGCCCGACGTGTACGAATAGCGGTCTCGAATCGCCACACCAATCGATGAATCCATCAATCGATTGCTCATCTGCCAGTCGCTCAAGGACGTCAGGAACAATCACGTTCCGCGCATAAGTAAAGTTGGCGTCGGGAATGCCGTGCGCCTGCGGCAAACGCCTTGCGTTTGTCTCCATCAGCCCCGCGGAAACAGAGACCGCATGGTCAAACCGTGGAATCAGGCTCACTACGGCGGATAGCTCAGGCATCCGAAGTTCTATTTCGCCCTGGATATCATTGTGGAGATACAGCACCTTTGAGGCCTTGCTGTCCGCGATACCGAGAACCAAGCGGGCCATAAACTCGGAGTATCCGTCAAACTCGATCACGGCGTCAAAGGTCGCACCGGGAAGAACCCTGAGCCCTTCTCTCACGAACAGGCGGGTAATCACCGAGTCGAGCCCCGGCCCGGGAGCATACGCCAACTTATGGGCGACGTGCTGGGCGTGCACCTCCAGGCAGGATCTCGGCTGCGCACCGACCCTGCCAATCACACGCACATTTGCCGGGAGCTTGCGCATCGTCTCTTCGCGCCCAGGTTCATTCTGCACCGGACGCCCCTCCGTTAGCACCGTCAGTGACGTGCCCTGGTCGGCTAGCACGGTAATGAGGTTGACGAAGGAACTCGCCATGCCGTTTGGAATCAAGCTTTGGCGGACAAGTAAGCCAGATGATCCTCCGCCCAAGTCTCTTTGAGGATATGCCTCGTCTCGGGACGCCAGGAACGCCTCTGCTACACGTTCCGATGAGTGCCCGTCATCGGCCGGACCAAACTCCGCGATGAATGCTTCACGCTCCACCAGGTCAACCTTAGGCGCCGATATAGCTGCGCGTAGGCTTTCCAGGTTGTCGCAGACTATGCCGGGTAGATGCGACTGATCGAAGTAGACACCCCGGTTCTCGGCGTAGCGGTCCCAATCCGGCACGTAGAACACCATGGGACGCCGGGTCAAGGCGAAGTCGAAGTATATCGATGAGAAGTCCGTGACAAGGAGGTCGATGTCCGGCAGAAGATCGTAGGTGGAAACATGCCTGGGGACAAACTCGATCGTCGGGTCGATCCTCAACGCCGCTTGTTCTACGTAGTGATGGGCGCGCAGATAGGTGTCATATCCCGCATCCGCTAGCGCATCACGAATTGCCAGCAGCGTCTGTACCTGCTCCTCGAGCTCGGAGTCCTCACGCCAGGTGGGAGCGAACAACGCTCGCCTTGCCCCGCTACAGTGGGTGTCGCCGGCGGCTTCTACCAACACGTCGTTGCGCGGGTAGCCCGTGATCTCGATTCTCGCTTTGGTCAAGCCGTTGACATCGCACCCGTTAATCATCACGGACCGAGTGTGCTCGTTCGGGAAAATCGCATAGGTGGCCTGGAGGTAGTTCCGGGCCATGTTGAGATGCACCAGTGGCTCTTGCATGTCCTTCGCGAGCGTCTTGAGCGGAGTCCCGTGCCAGGTCATCAGGTACCGCTGTTCGAGACGCCGAGTAAAGTATGTCGGCCACGTGGAGTTATTGATCAGGTATTTGGCGGTCGCGAGAAGCCTGGTGTACTGCAAAGAGTCTTTCCGGACGACGATCACGTCGGCGCGATCGGCGAGGTCTTCCGGGAGTACGGCATGCTCATCAACGGCCCAAACATGCAGGAATTCGCCTGGGTGCGATCGAAGGATCTCCCGGCACAGCGCAAGCGGGCTACAGTCGATTGAGATTCCGAGGTTGGCCTCATAGAGAATGACATCATCCTCCACCGCGCAGTCCTCCGACCACTCGACATACGCTGCCAGCTGTGCGGTATAGGTCCCAGTCCGCGGAGTATCAACCACCTTTGGCAGCGCCCGATTGAACGTGGTAGTCCGTTTGAGCACGCCTACAGCTCCGCGGAAGTCACCGGTGTCTGCGAGCAGTTCCGCGTAACGGTCTGCGGTTTTAGCCGCCAACGGGTGGCTGAGCAGGCTCACATAGCGATATTCCTCGATAGCCGTTGCTGTATCTCCCGCACGTTCGGCCAGACGCGCACGTTCCTCATGGCCACGGCGATCGGTCGAACCGAAGAAGCGCAGAGGCGCGATAGGTTCTTCGACTGGATCAACCTGAGAAACACCCGAATCGCTGCGTATAACATCTGCCTCGTCCGGGAACTCAGCTGATGGGATCCACGAGGGTCCGCCCGCTATATCGGAAGCAGCTTCTGTCTGCTTGGTAGGCTCAAGCGCACGCGAAGGTGCGAGCCCCATGGATTCCCGCAACGCCTCGTAGGCAGCCACATAGTAGCCAGCGTCTTCAAAACACCGGCTAATCTCTCGCTGAAGCGTGCGTATCCTGGATTGCTGTCCCGTCAGATTGTCTTCGGCCAGTAAATTGAGTAGTTTCCTATACTCCGTCAAAGCCGCATCACGGGCACCGGAAAGCTGAAGGGCCATTGCGAGGTCTTCGATCCACTCCGTGTTCATCGGCCTCAGATTGACCGCTGACCTCAGTAGCTGTGCGGCATCCGGGAACTCGCACAGCATGGTCTTCATCGTTGCCGCACGATAAAGTAGCCCGGCCCGCCGCCACACTTCGGGCGAAGCTGCCGCGTCGTTGCGATACGTCTCCGCTGCGGCGTCGTAGTGCCGCCCCTCCTCGTGGAAGACACCCAGGCCCCACTTCTTGGCGTCCAGTTTCTGGTCACGATCCTGGGCCATCAAATAGCAGTGCCGGGATCGCCCCCGGTCGCCGGCGCGTTCGTGCGCGTATCCGGCACGGTAGTACGTCCAGCTTCCTCCGCTTAGCGCGGCCGACGCCTCGAAGGCCTCTGCAGCCGCCGGAAGCTGGCCGGCATCTTCGAGCACGGTTGCATAGTTGTATAGCCATTCGGCGTTATCTGAGTGACGCTCTGCAACTTCGGCCATCGCGCTGGCACGCAGCCAAGCGGGATCCTTCTTAGTAAAAGTAGACAAGTATTCTATATCTACCTTCGGATCTGCAAGGTCTTGTACTACTGCAGCGTAATACTCACGGGCGCGCGCCACCTCTCCCTGACGCATGTGCAGGCGCGCAGCGATAAGCTTGTCGCTATTTGTCTGCTGACCAGCCTTTGCCCGAGCATCTACCAACGCAACAGCGTCAGCGCACGCACCAGTCTTCTCAAGACTAAAAGCGAGGCGTCTCTCCGCCACGGAGTTTGTGGGATCTGCCTTCAGAGCTGCACGCAGAAGAGGCACCGCGGCCTCGTAGTTCTTCAGCCGGTACTCAAGGTTGCCGAGCGCAAACGCCGATCCTTCCTCAGAGTTCCTCTGAGCAGTCTGGTAGTACTCGCGCGCACGCGCGAAGTTGCTGCGATGCTCGTAGTACTGCCCTAACCGGACATTGGAGATCAGCTTCATGTCAGCGTCCTTGCTGGAGTCTCAGTTGTTCTGCATGTCGTTCTTGATCTGGGTGGTCGAGATCTCCGGCGTGCGCGGCAGGTAGACGACCTCACACAGGCCCGCGAGCTGCTCGTCAAACTTGCCCGCCCAGTCATCCCCCATGACGAACACGTCGATCTCATACTTCTTC
>NZ_PIZD01000031.1:0-9715 GCF_010365615.1 Actinomyces sp. 565 | reverse complement strand
CCCAGAATCTCACGACTTCTGACACTCCCAGATGTCATGAGATCCAACAGTCCCAGAAGTCATGAGACATCACAGTACGGTAGGGGTACGTCGCGTCACCGAAAGGTACGAAGCGTCGGTGCAAAGGTACGAACCGTCATGCGAAGTGCCGAACCGTCGCGGGAAGCGCCGAACCCTCACCCCGGGACGCACGGGTGAACCGCCCCAGGCCGCGCCCCCTCGCAGTGCTGCGTGGCCCGCACGGTGCCGTGGGCGTGGTCCGTACGTGGTTGTCTTTAGCAGGCCGTCCCGGTCACGCCCCGCCGGCCCGGTCACGCCCCCCGCCAACACGGCCGGACCCCACCGGCCCGGTCACGACCTTGCCGTCCCGAACGTGACCACCACATCGCGGACCGCCCCTGAACACCACACCCGCAAACTGGAAGAGCCGATAAACCGTGGAAGAGACGGCCCTGCCTCGACCGGAGCAGCGCCGGGAGGCTAGTCGTCAACGTCGGCGCGCTCGCGCAATTGGCGGATCGTGGCCAGCGGGTCCTCACCCTCGGGGAAGCCGCGCAGGCGCCAGTACATGGCGAGCACCGAGCCGGTGATCGTGTGCCAGAAAGTCGCCACCGCGCACGGCGCCGCCACCGCGGCGCCGAGGTAGGCGGCGGCCAGGGTGGAGCCGAGTCCGGCGTTCTGCAGGCCGGTCTCAATGGAGATGGTGCGCCGGTCGCGCCGGGATACCCCAATGAGGCGTGCCACCGCATAACCCAGGCCGTAGCCGATGGCGTTCTCGACGGCGATCGCCACGAACATCAGCATCCCGGCGGTGGCGATCAGTGCCTGGCTGCGCGAGACCACTGCGGCCACCACCCCGGCGATGGCAATCACCGACACCCAGGGCATGATCGGCTGAACCCGCGCCACCTGCCGGTGGGCGAACATGTTGAGCAGCAGCCCCGCCCCCACTGGCAGCAGCACGATCTGCACAATGGACAGCGCCATCGACCCCGCGGGCACCTCCATATAGGTACCCGCCAGCCACAGCGTGAGCAGCGGGGTGACCACGGGGGCGAGCATGGTGGACAGCGCGGTCATTGACACGCTCAGGGCGGTGTTGCCCTTGGCCAGGAAGCTGCACACATTGGACGTCGTACCGCCGGGCACGCAGCCGATGAGGATGATGCCAACCTTCAGCTCGTCCGGCAGCGGGACTACGTGCGCGACCGTCCAGCCGACCAGCGGCATCACCGAGAACTGCGAGAGCACGCCGACCACCACCGGCACCGGCCGCCGCGCGATCAGGGTGAAGTCCGGCACCGAAAGGGTCATGCCCATACCCAGCATGGTCACGGCCAGCAGCGGCGTCATGTAGTTGGACAGGGGCACGAAGGTGCTGGGGGAGAAGAAGGCCGCCAGGAAGGCCGCGAACATGATCAGGGGGAAGACGGTGACCGCGATGCGGGCACTGCGTTCCTGACGCGCATCCTCGACGCCGGTGCGCCGGGCCTCGGTGTGCTCGGCGGCGCCGCGCTGGGCGTCGGCACGGTCGGCCTCGTTTCCACCTCCTCGGCGGAGGCCGAGCTGATCGGTGGTGGGCGGCGCGGGCCGCGTGCTGGCGTCTTTGGCAGAGGGGGTCATGGGATCCTCGGAATGCGGGAGGCGGGGTGGGTATCCGCCTTCACGGTAGGTCCCTCCGCGCGCCGACGGCGCCGCAGTCCAACCGGCGGACGGGCGCCTCGGCGCAGTCAGTGGGCGCCCCCGTGCCGCGGTCCGCCGCAGCCTAGGGACGCGGAGGCTCAACGCGTGGGAGTTCGGGCGCCGTGACCGCCACGCACCCGCCCGCACGCGCATACCCTTGACCCATGCGAGCCCAGCGCATCACCGACACCATCGCCTACCACGCCGAGGGCCCCTGCTGGTGGGAGGCCACCGGCCGACTCCGCTTCGTGGACATGCTCGCCGGCGCCGTCGTCGAACTGGACGAGGCCGCCCCGGGCGGGCACCGCCGCCTGCCGGTCGGGTCCGCCGTCGCCTCCGTGATCCGGCCCCGCGTAGGCGGCGGTGCGATCGTCGCCACCGAGCACGGGATCTCCCTGTCCCGCCGCGAGGACCTGAGTGACCTCGCCCCCGCGGCGACGCTTTTCGCGGACCCGGCCGTGCGCACCAACGAGGGCGGCTGCGACCCGGGCGGTCGCTTCTGGATCGGCACCATGCCGTACGCGAAGACGCCCGGCGCCGCCACCATGTACCGCTGGGACGGCCTGGGCACGGAGCCGCTGACCGCCTGGGGCGGCGCCACCATCTGCAACGGGCTCGGCTTCTCGCCCGACTCCCAAACCGCCTACTGGACGGACACGCCCACCGGCACCATCGTCGCCATGGACTACCGGCCCGACGACGCCGACCGCGGCGGCCTGACCGATCCGCGCCCCTTCGTGTCTATCGACCCCGCCGCCGGTCATCCGGACGGGCTTTGCGTGGACGCCGACGGCGGGGTGTGGGTCGCCCTGAACGGCGGGGCGGCCGTGCACCGCTACGGACCCGACGGCGGCCTGGACGCCGTCGTCGAGCTGCCGGTGCGGCAGGTCACCGCCTGCACCTTCGGCGGCGACGACTACACAACCCTGTTCATCACCACCTCCCGCGAGAACCTGCCCGACGACGTCGAACCCGCCGCCGGATCGATCTTCGCCGTCGAGCCCGGCGTGCGCGGACTGGCGCCCCTGCCCTTCGGAAAGTAGGGCAGGGGCGCAGCCGGGCGCCGGGCCGGCCCAGCGGGAAGGCGCCCCGTTCCCGCCCGGCGGGCGAACCACCTCTACTGCTTCGGCGGGAAGCGTAGCCGGGCGCCGGGCCGGCCCGGTTCAGCCCTGGCGGTGGAAGCGCTCCTTGAGGCGGGCGACGCGCTCGTCCCAGTTCTCCTTGCGCTCCTGCCGACGCTCCTGGCGCATTACGCGCGTCGCCTCGCGGTGGGCGGCCTTGGCGGCCTCCTGCGCCGCCTCCAGCTCCGCCAGTACCTCAGCGGCGGGACGCCGCACCACTACGCCGTCAAGCGGGGCCACCACCCCGTCCAGCACTTCCTCCGCGTACTCGCGCGCCTCGGCAAAGATGGCCGTCGTGCCCGCGGGCAGGCGCGAGCTGAACTCGCCGATGGCGGTCTCGGCGCGGTTGACCCGCTCGACGTCGACGAAGCCTCCCGCCAGGGCGCCGGCGCCCCAGCCGAGCAGCATTCCCAGCGGCCCGCCCAGAATGCCGACGACCATGCCGATGAGCCCACCGGAGAACGCGCCGTCGCCGATGCGGGAGTCCGCGCCCTCAGCCAGGTGCAGGTGGCCGCCCGGCTCCCGCTCAGCAATGATCGCGGCAGGGACCGATACCCTGCCCGCCTGCGCCGCCTGCCGGATGTCGCTGAGGGCCTCGTAGGCCTTACTGGACTCCGCGAAGGTGATGACTAGGAAGTTGTGCGCCGTCATGTTTTCCGTCTCCTGTCCGGTAGTGGTTGAGGATCCCCTGAGGATCGATTACGTGGAAAGTAAACAGCTAATGTTGTGCTAGCGCGCCGGAGTTGGAGCTGAATTCAGGGATCTGGAGTGGTTTTCATAGAGTTGGTTCAGTATTATCCGGGCGGCTTCCCGGCATGCTTGAAGAGCACAGTAAGAGACAGGCGGAGACGGGTGTGGTGCACCTTGTGAATTCATGGGTTCGGTGGGGCCGCAATCAGGTCGTAAGAAGGACTGCAGGTAACTATGCGGGTGTGGATCCACTACTGCGCAACTGTCTGCTCGTACTGGCGTTCGTGCTCATTGGCGCCTGTTTCTCTGCGGCGGAGATGGCACTGGTATCTCTGCGCCCCACCCAGGTCGACGAGCTGGCTCGGCGCGGCCGCTCCGGGAGCGCGGTGAAACGCCTGACCGCTGATTCCAATCAGTTCCTTTCAGCCGTCCAGGTGGGCGTGACGATAACCGGGTTCTTCTCCGCGTCCTTCGGGGCCGCCCAGATCGCCCCTGCGTTGGCGCCCGCCCTGACCGCCGTCGGGGTGGGCGACGCGACCGCTGCCGCGATTGCCTTCGTTGCGGTCACCCTGCTGATCGCGTACCTGTCGGTTGTGGTGGGGGAGCTGGTGCCCAAGCGCATTGCCATGCAGTCGGCCCGGACCGTTGCCCTGGTGGTGGCGCGACCGCTCGCGGCGATCACCGGGGCTCTGCGCCCAGTGATCTGGCTGCTGGGCGCCTCCACCAACGGCCTGCTGCGGCTACTGGGACGCGACCCGGCGGCCCGGACCGACTCCGTGGGTCTTGGCGAGCTACGCACTCTCATCCAGGCGCAGGAGAGCCTGGGGCGGGAGGAGCGGCGGATGGTGGTGGATCTGCTGTCGGTGGGGGAGCGCACGGTGGCTGAGGTGATGACACCGCGCCCCGAGGTTGAGTTCGTTGACGCGGAGCTGCGGTTGGCGCAGGCACGGGCCGCACTGTCCGGTCTGGAGCACTCCCGCTACCCGGTGCGCCGGGGACGGAATGACGACGACGTCGTCGGCTACGTGCACCTGCGCGACCTGATCGCCCCCGCCGACGAGGCGCGCACAGTCGGCCAGATCGCGCGCGACATTCTGCTGCTCCCGGCTACGGTGCCCGTGGTGTCCGCGCTGACGCAGATGCGCGCGGCCAGTGCGCATATCGCCCTGGTTGTGGACGAGTACGGCGGAACCGATGGGATCGTCACGGTGGAGGACGTGGTTGAGGAATTCACCGGGCAGATCGCCGATGAGTATGACCGGGAGGAGCCCGCGGTGGTGAGCCACGACGGCGTCGTCGTAGTCACCGGGCTCATCTCCCGTGCTGACCTTGCCCGGGAACTGGGCCGTGAGCTGCCCGACGGCCCCTTCGACACGCTTGGTGGCTTCATCATGGCCGCGCTGGGGCGGATGCCGAAGGTGGGCGACGTGGTTGCCTGGGAGCGCCTGCGTCTGAAGGTAATTGCGCTGGACGGCCGCCGGGTGGGCAAGGTCGAGGTCGCCTCGCCCGACCCGCCGGCGGGCCGCCCCACCCGCACGCCCGGTCAGGACGCGTGCTGACCGGGCGTGCGCTCGTTTAGCTTCCAAACGGCGCAGGACAGGACTGTCGCGAAGGCGGTCCAGGCCGCGTACGGCGCCAAGACCGCACCGCGCCCTCGGCTCACCTTGAAGACGCGGCGGGTGAGATCCGCGGAACTGGCGGCGAGCACACCCGCCCAGGCGGCGGCGAGCATCGGCTGCTTGGCTCGGAAGAAGGCCCAGCTCCAGCCACCGTTGAGTGCCAGGTTCGTGACGGTTGCCGCCAGAAACCGATTCGCCTCCTTGTTGCTTCCGGTGAGCTCACCAGCCTGCCACAGGTCCGCCAGGGTGAGGCCGGTGGTCGCTGCGAGGTCCGTGTACAGCGTGGTCCAGACGATCGGGAAGACCTCATTGGGTGGGTTCCAGTCGGGCTTCTTGAGGTCCTTGTAGTACTCGCCCCTCGGGTCCGAGGAGGCGGTTCCGGCCGCGGCCGTCGCCGCCACCAGCGCGGATGTGGTCAGCAGTGCTTTCAGCTTCAGGTGTGCCATTTGGTGGCCCTCCATTGTTCCCGCGTACTCGTTTTTCGAGTACTGCTTCATGGAGGTTATTGAGCCGAGGTGAAGGGGAGCCCGGCATGGGCGAACAAGTGCGTGGGTAGGCGCCCGGCAGTCGCGGAGGACCGCCTGGAGCCGGGCTGATGCGTCTGCGCCCGAACATGGCGCCACGCCGTACGGCCGCGCGAGTCCGCGCCGGACCGGTCATGGCCGGGCGGCGTGCAGCTGCCAGATCTCGTCACAGCGGTGCGCGCAGGCGGTCACCAGGCGGGCGTTTGGCAGGTCCACGGTGCGCACCCAGTGGCCGGCGTCGACGGCGCTGCGGCCGAAGTCCTGGTGCCGTGCCACCAGGCGGGTGGCGATTTCGGCCTCGGGGACGTCCAGCAATATCAGTAGGTCGATCCGGGCGCGGGCTCCGGCCCAGCCGCCACGGTCCAGGGCCAGGTAGTTGCCCTCGGTGAGTACGACGCCCGACCCGCGCACCAGCGTGCCGGCCGCGACCGGCTCATGCAGGTCCCGCCGGTAAACCGGCACCAGGACGTCTGGGCAGCCGGAGGCGCGCACCCGGTCTAGCGCGGAGAGGTAGCCGGCGACGTCGAAGGTGTCCGGGGCGCCCTTGCGGCCGTGGCGGTCCAGCTGATCCAGGACGGCATTGGACAGGTGGAAGCCGTCCATGGGGACGGTGCCCGCGAGCATGCCACGGTCCCGCAGCTGGTCCTCCAGGGAGGCCGCGAGGGTGGACTTGCCCGACCCGGGTGCGCCGGTGAGTCCCACGATGGTTCGACCTTTGCCGCCGCCGGCCATGGTGCCGTCGTCAGTGCCGTCGTCGATGCCGTGGGGATGGCTGTGGTGGTCGGGCGCAATCCCGGCCGTGGCGCCGCGCAGGCGGCGCTCCAGGCGGTCCGCCAGGTCCGCGAGCAGCACCTCGGCGGACCCGGTGCGGACGATCGGTGGGGCGGGCACAGAGTGATTATGACTGATCGCCGCCCGCCCTCCCCACCGAGGTCGGTAGATATGGCGGTGAGAGTGGCCGTACGCCGTTGTGTGCACTGCGGCGGCCCAGACACTGTCGATGCCACGGCGACCGACGTTGCTCATATGTGCGATGTTAGCGGCGGGCACGGGGTGCTGCGGGGAGTGAGGTCTGCGGAAGCGGGTCGGGGCCGGGCGTTGCACGACCCTGGTCCGCATTCCACGACCCTGGTGCGTGTTCCACGACCCCGGGGTGGTCGTGGAACGTACACGAAGGTCGTGCAACGCCTGTCGGGAAGAGTGCTCAAGCACCCTAAGGCGCCCAATCGCCCGATCGTTAGTCCTCCAACTCCCCTAAGCGCCAAGTCCCGATCCCTCAGCGCCAGAGAGGAGCACATGAGCTGGATTAATGCTGCCGGTCTCACGGTTGCCCAAGGATGGGCCGGCACCGGCCACACCACCGCAGCGTTAGACACCGCTGCGTCCCTCCCCACTCAAGTACCCAGGAGGTCCCATGACGGACTGGATCACCCCGCCGACCGACGGCGGCGAACGCCTCGATGGAACTGGCGCCGCGCTGCTGACCGCGGACCGTATCCTGACCGGACGCCGCGGCGACGCCGTCGGCAGCCTCGAAAGCATCGGCGAGGATGACCCGCAGGGCGGCGCCGTCTTCATCGACGGCACCCGCATCATCGCGGTCGGCCCCGCGGCCGAACTGACCGCCCGACTCGGGGAGCTGGCCACCGCCGCCGGGACCGCGCCCGCGCAGGTGCGCCGCGTCGACCTGCCCGGCACCACCCTCATGCCCGGGCTCATCGAGACCCACGCCCACCTGCCCACCTCCGGCACGGACGTGGAGTACCCCGACTACGGCGCCCACGACGTCGCCCGACTCACGCTGAACGCCGCCCGCTCGGCGCGCGAGCTGATGTCCCTCGGCGTCACCAGCGCGCAGAGCCTGGGCGCCCGCCACTACGTGGACGTCGCCCTGCGCGACGCCATCGAGAACGGCGACCTGCGTGGACCCCGCATCACCGCCGCCGGCCCCCAGATCACCGTCACCGCCGGCCACGCCCACCACGCGGGCGGCGAGGCGGACGGACTCGATGAGATCCGCCACCAGGTCCGGATCCACCACAAGCGGGGCGTCGACACCATCAAGGCGATGGCCACCGGCGGATTCACCACCTCCGGCTCGGTGCCCTGGCTGGCCCAGTTCAGCCAGGAGGAGCTCACCGTCATGTTCGCCGACGCCCACCGCCTGGGCAAGTGGACCGCCGCCCACGCCCACGGCACCCAGGGCATCGAGCGGGCGGTGCGCGCCGGCGTCGACTACATCGCCCACGCCTCCTTCATCAGCCCCGCCGCCCGCTCCGAACCCGACCCGCACCTGGCCGACGAGATCGCCGCGGCCGGCATCTACGTGGACTGCACCATCACCGCCGAACTGCCCCGCATGATCGAGCGCGACGACACCTTCGCCCCGCCCGTCCGCATGCTGTGGGAGCACGGCGTCAAGATCGTCGCCGGGCACGACGCCGGCATTCCCGGTGTTCCGAACCGGGGTTACGTCGGCGGCCTGGAGGCGCTGGAGTACGTCGGCCTGCCCCGCACGGAGGTGCTGCTCGCCGCCACCTCCCGCGCCGCCGCCGGCATCGGCCTGGCGGGCGTGACCGGCGTGCTCGCCCCCTACTTCGACGCCGACCTGATCGCCGTCGCCGGGGACCCGCGCGCCGGGCTGGGCGTGTTGCGCGACCTGCGGCTCGTGGTCAGCCGGGGACGCGAGTTCATTCCGGACCGCGTGCCCGGGCTCGCGCACGACACCGACCTCGACGCCTTCGCCGGGCCGGGCTCGGTGCTCGGCCAGTGGCGGAACCGGGATGTGCTACGTGCCCGACACCCGGAGGTGTGAGGCTCACGCATCCGCGGCATCGTGCTGGGCTCGGTGGGACTGGATCTGCTGGAGCGGGATCTGGTGAGTTGACGCGCATCATTTTGCGGTCAGGCGCGTCGACGTCGGGATAGGCTCCGGATGACGGTTTGAAACCCGGATTCGGGTGGAGGCGTGCTGCTCGGCTAGGGGCTTCCCCGCCGAGTTCATGCAGTTCCGGAAGGGAGGGCGACGGTGCGCAGGTCATTGAGCCGAGTTCCCGGCATGACGGTCACCGACCTCGTCCCGGTCAACGAGGACGACCCAGGTGGCTCTAACGGCTCGCAGTGGGGGCGGGCACAGGTTTTGGTCAAGTACAACACGGCAGACAACCCCAACGTCGTCGTCAACGAGTACATCGCCAACAGAATCGCGATCGCCCTGGGCATCCCCACGCCCCTCGGTGACCTGTGGTTCGACCCGTCGGCCGGCGAACCGGCATGGGTTGTCGCCGAGATAGGGGAGCCGGGAAACCACTTCCCGCCGCCGCAGGAGGCCGCACTGCGCTCCATTCCCGAGAAGACGCGGGCCCTCATGGAGGCATTTGATGCGCTCATCTACAACACTGACCGCCATGAGGAGAACATCCTGGCCGACAACGATGGCCATGCCTGGGTAGTAGACCACGACGGGGCTCTTTTCGGCGACATCAAAGATGACCGGGCGACGGGGCTGCTGAGTACCAAGGATCGCACCGACTACGACCCAATGGGCTTCTGGGGAAATCTGCCTGCTACTTCGGCAGCCAGGGAACGTGCCATCGCCCACATCCGGGAGGGTAAGGGCGTCGTCGGGTGGGCGTCGACGACGTAGGATCATTTGCAACGCCACTTCGGGGTTAACAACGCCTGTTAACGGCCTGCTGAAGGGCTGGGAGGTATACAGCAGGCCGTTAAGTAGCGTTGTTAACGTCCAGCCGGCGCAGCAGACACCTCACCCCGGCACAACCACCACACCCTCGAACCGGAAGAGCCACTTCGACGGGTCTGTGGAGACGGTCGCCGCGCTGACCCGGGCGTGAGCGCATCCCGTTGATCGCGACCGGTGGCCGGAAGAGCCATGGCGGGGGCGGCCTGGCCGCGGCACAATCGGGCCCATGACCCGTCCCGTCCGCGACCTGTCCCGGCCCACCATGCCCTGCTCCGCTGTGCAGGCGCGCATGGCCGAGGAGACCGCCGCCCGCGCCGCGGCGGCGGGCCCCGCCCCGGCACTGCCCGAGGACGCCGGCGCCGAGGCCGGCCTGCG